>DASSWH010000022.1:0-21156 GCA_035705175.1 Pseudidiomarina sp. | reverse complement strand
CATTGGTTATCCCAACGGGTAAAAAGGTTCGCTTCCTGATTACATCCGATGACGTCATTCATTCGTGGTGGGTTCCCGATTTTGCCGTGAAAAAGGATGCCAACCCAGGCTTTATCAATGAAGCGTGGACCAAAGTCGATGAACCTGGTATCTATCGTGGTCAGTGTGCTGAGCTGTGCGGGAAAGACCATGGTTACATGCCCGTAGTTGTCATCGCCAAAGAACCCGCTGAGTTCGAAGCTTGGATTACCGAACAAGAAACCATTCAGCGCGAAGCCAAAGAACGTGAACAACGACTGCTATCAATGTCTATGAGTATGGATGAGTTGATGGAACTCGGTGAGCGCGTATATCTGGGCAATTGTGCGGCATGTCATCAACCAAACGGTGAAGGTATTCCGGGTGTATTCCCAAGCCTGAAAGGTACCGAGATGGTGACGAACGACATCCCAGGCCACATCGATATTGTTGTCAATGGTAAGAATGGTACAGCAATGCAAGCCTTCGCAAATCAGCTTACTCTGCGCGAGATCGCTGCAGTTGTTACCTACGAGCGTAATGCTTGGGGTAATGATACCGGTGATATGGTGCAAGCAGCTGATGTCAACGAATACGTGAACGAATAAGGGAGACTCGACTATGAGCACAGTAGTTGGCGAGATGGATCATCACGATCATCACCACCATGCGCCGTCGGGCATTACCCGTTGGCTATTTACGACAAACCACAAAGATATCGGCTCGCTGTACCTGTGGTTTAGTTTCATTATGTTTTTGGTGGGTGGCTCTATGGCGATGGTTATTCGCGCTGAGCTATTCCAACCAGGATTACAACTCGTAGAACCGCACTTCTTTAACCAGATGACCACCGTCCACGGTCTCATTATGGTATTCGGTGCAGTGATGCCTGCCTTCACTGGTCTGGCAAACTGGATGGTTCCACTCATGATTGGTGCGCCCGACATGGCGCTTCCACGAATGAATAACTGGTCATTTTGGATTCTTCCATTTGCGTTCACTATTTTATTAGCATCGCTCTTTATGGAAGGTGGCGGCCCAGCATTCGGTTGGACCTTCTACGCTCCATTGTCCACCACCTACAGTGGCGACTCGACTGCGTTGTTCGTATTCTCGGTTCATATCATGGGTATCTCGTCCATCATGGGAGCGATTAACGTTATCGTTACCATCATGAACATGCGCGCCCCAGGCATGACCTACATGAAAATGCCATTGTTCGTCTGGACCTGGTTTATTACGGCCTTCCTCTTAATTGCGGTCATGCCAGTATTAGCCGGTGCGGTCACCATGGTATTAACCGATAAGTACTTCGGCACCAGTTTCTTTGATGCAGCAGGTGGCGGTGATCCAGTTATGTTCCAGCATATTTTCTGGTTCTTTGGACACCCTGAAGTGTACATCATGATTCTGCCGTCATTCGGTATCGTTTCAGCTATTATTCCAGCATTCTCTCGAAAACCACTGTTTGGTTACGCCTCAATGGTTTACGCCACCGCTGCGATTGCTGGACTGTCGTTTTTGGTGTGGGCTCACCACATGTTCACGACTGGCATGCCGGTGTTTGCTGAACTGTTCTTCATGTACTGTACGATGCTGATATCGGTACCCACCGGGGTGAAAGTGTTTAACTGGGTGGCGACCATGTGGCGCGGGTCGATTTCATTCGAAACTCCGATGCTATTCGCCCTCGCCTTCGTTATTTTGTTCACCATTGGTGGATTCTCTGGTCTGATGCTCGCTATTACACCGGTCGATTTCCAATACCATGACACCTACTTCGTTGTAGCTCACTTCCACTATGTGTTGGTCAGCGGTGCGATCTTCTCGATTATGGCAGCAGCGTACTATTGGCTCCCCAAGTGGACAGGGCACATGTATGACGAAACCTTAGGTCGTTGGCACTTCTGGTGTTCTTTGATCTCGGTGAACGTGTTGTTCTTCCCAATGCACTTTGTCGGCCTCGCGGGAATGCCTCGTCGTATTCCTGACTACGCCCTGCAATTCGCCGATATCAACCAGATTGTCAGTATCGGTGGTTTTGCCTTCGGTCTGTCACAGTTGATCTTCTTGTGGGTCGTGATCAAGTGTGTGCGTGGCGGCGAGAAAGCAGCTGCGAAACCGTGGGAAGGTGCAGAAGGTTTGGAATGGACTGTCGATTCACCGGCACCGTATCACACCTTTGAAACACCACCGCAGATTAAGTAAGAAGGAACAGACGGATGTCAGATACCAACTCAAATCCAACTCCACAGCGGCCAGATAATGGCCGCGTTGTGAGACGTTTATTGCTCACAGTTGTGTGCATGTTTGCGTTTGGGTACGCGTTGGTACCACTGTACGAAGTGTTTTGTGATATCACTGGGTTTAATGGCCGCACTAAGAATGAGCAAGCAGCGGCCAATACTCGTGCAGTAGATACCTCGCGAACCGTCAACGTTCAATTCATTACGCGTACGAATAGCGGAATGCCTTGGGGTTTTGCACCGGAAGTAAAAAGCGTTCGCGTGCATCCAGGTGAGACAAAGGTCGTTAACTTCCTCGCCAATAACCCCACTGGCAGCAATATGGTAGCGCAAGCTATTCCATCGGTTGCTCCCGGTGAAGCCGCACTGTATCTGAATAAAACCGAGTGTTTTTGCTTTAATCAACAGCCTCTCAAGGCTGGTGCGAAGACAGCAATGCCAATGCAATTTTATTTAGATCCAGATATTCCCGATCATATTCATACGCTGACCTTGTCATACACGCTGTACGATATGACAGCCAATGCTACACCGGATGTGCTGGCGCAGATGCAGCCAGCAAACTAAGGAATTGTTATGGCAGAGAAATACGAAAAATATTATGTCCCCGCCTCCAGTCCGTGGCCAATTATTGGCGCGGTCGGTCTCGGTTTAATTGCTTTTGGTGCAGGACACACCGTTATTGAAAACAGTAAAGGCATTGATGGTTGGGGCAGCAATGTTCTAACAGCAGGTCTGTTGGTCATCGCATTCATGTTATTTGGTTGGTTCCGCGATCAAATCAATGAGTCGATGTCTGGTATGTACAGCAAGCAGCTCAGTGCTTCCTATCGCCAAGGGATGAGTTGGTTCATCTTTTCAGAAGTGATGTTCTTCGCTGCCTTCTTCGGCGCTTTGTTTTATGCCCGTGTAATCGCCGTCGAATGGCTTGGCGGTGCAAGTAACAACGCGATGACCAATGAAGTTCTATGGCCTAATTTCAGCGCGCATTGGCCGCTGACTGAAACGCCTGGTGGCACTACTTCTGGTGAGATGGGTTGGTTTGGCTTACCGCTCTACAATACGATCATTTTGATTATCTCTTCGGTTACCTGTCACTTCGCCCATGTTGGCTTAGAGAAAGGTAAGCGCACGCAACTGAAAGTATGGTTGGGTATTACTATTATTTTAGGTTGTATCTTCTTGTACTTGCAGGGCGCCGAGTATGTGCATGCCTATCAAGATCTCGGTTTAACGTTAGATTCCGGTATTTATGGAAATACCTTCTACATGTTGACGGGTTTCCACGGCATGCATGTAACCTTGGGTACGGTGATGTTGATCATCATGTTCCTGCGGGTCATGAAAGGCCACTTTACCCATGACAACCACTTTGCGTTCCAAGCAACGAGCTGGTACTGGCACTTTGTTGACGTGGTTTGGGTATGTTTATTTATCTTTGTTTATATTCTTTAAAACCCGCGAGCGCCCGTTAATACGGGCGCTCATTCGGTGCTATAACACCGGACAGTAGTAACGCCACAATGATTGCCATGGCAATACCGGACCACATGACCCGTTTGCCCAGAAAATGCGTCATTGAGGGCTTGGTCGGATCATCGCGGAGCATTGCGAAAAGCGCGCGAAACAGATTCACGACCATAAAAAGCATGAGTAGTACCAAAATGACTTTAGCAGTAAAAACCATGACATTTTCCTTTCAAGGAGCAGCAGAATGAATCGGGGCAAATTAATTGCCGTGACGCTCACTGTGCTGGCAATTTTCATTTTGGTCAACCTTGGATTATGGCAACTCGAACGTGCCGATGAAAAACAAGCTTTGTTTGATGATTTTGCTCTGAATCAGACGCAATCTGTCGACTTAGCGTTGCAGCCTGATCCTCTTCCTGCCCGTTACCAATCGGTTGAGGTCACCGGTACCTTCACCGACAATCGCTATTTTTTGCTGGATAATCAAATTTGGCAGGGGCAAGTTGGCTATCAAGTCATTGGTTTACTCGCAGTTGAAGAGCTCCCCTTTTTAGTGCCCATTAACATGGGGTGGGTAACTGCGGGTATCGATCGAAATTATTTGCCTGAACTTACGCTTCCTACTGGCGAGGTTCATATTGAAGGCTTGTTTTACGTACCAGCTGAGGATGCCTTTATGTTGGGCGATCAAGTCATCGAGGCAGGTAGCTGGCCACAACGTATTCAACAACTCAAACTTGACGCATTGAGCGATGCGACACAACTTCCGTTAGCACCCTATGTGGTGCTACTCTCGGCAGGCTATCAAACAGCTTCAGCAAACTCGTCTCCATCTGAGTTTGGTTGGCCGCGGCAATGGCAGCCGCAGGTGATGACACCTCAGAAACATCGGGCGTACGCTTGGCAGTGGTTTTCTCTCGCTATAGCTTGCTGTTTGGTATTTTGGTTTGCCAGTCGTTCCAAAAAAACAAAAACAGAGGATCGAAAATGACATCGGTGAAAAAATCGCGCGCCACTTTGATAGGAGTGGTCTTCGCTTTCTTGATTCCAGTACTCGGCGCCTACTTCGTGTTGCAGGGTCACTGGTATCAGGGCGCGGCAACCAATAAGGGCACCATGTTGGTGCCACCCTTTGAATTAGGTGAATTAAACTCACAATTACCCGAGGGCTGGCGAATTGTCTTGCGAGACAATGGACAGTGCACCGCCGCCTGTATGCAGGGCTTGTATGCAATGAATCAGCTCGATATCGCGTTGGGTAAAGAAACCGATCGCGTCACCCCAATTTTGTTAAGTTCTGAGCCCACCACAGTTGACCTAGAGCAAGTCCCGATTGTTCAGAATATCGTTAGCCCAGAACTTATCGCTGCCATGGCCGAACTCCCAGCTGAACAGTTGTTTATTGTTGACCCGTTGGGAAATGCCATGCTGTATTACCCGACTCATGCCGACGAAGAAACGATGCGCCTGGAAGCCAAGAATTTACTTTCAGACCTACGTACTCTGTTGAAACTATCGAAGATTGGATAAGCCCATGCGTAACCTTGTCAAATTTAGCCTTGTTCTGGTGGTTATTGTAATTGTGTTGGGGTCATATACGCGTTTGACGGATGCTGGGCTTGGTTGTCCTGATTGGCCAGGCTGCTACGGCACCTTGACGGTCCCCAAAAGTGAAGAGCAAATTTCTCGGGCGGTTGAACTCTGGCCAGATGCGCCAATTGAATATAACAAAGCGTGGAATGAGATGATTCATCGTTACGCTGCAGGTTTGCTCGGGTTAACCATCTTAGCGATTGCAATTTGGTCGCTCGTTCGCGTCCGCAAACACCCAGAACAGCCCGTAAAACTACCGTTACTATTGGTGATACTGGTCACGTTTCAAGCGCTCCTGGGTATGTGGACCGTTACCAAAAACTTACAGCCCTTGATCGTGATGGGACACTTGCTCGGTGGATTTACCACCTTCTCACTACTGGCTTTACTGCATTTGCGATTAAAGCGCATTCATCTGCCGATGGGCGATCCACAAGTTAGAAAAATAGCCGGTTTAGCCTTTATTGCGCTACTTGCAGTGATCGGACAAATTGCATTGGGAGGCTGGGTTGCGGCGAATTACGCGGCTATGGCCTGTACGCAGTTACCCATATGTGAAGTCGATTGGGTCAGCAAACTAGATATTGCTGGAGCGTTCTCGGTCCCAGCAGCGGAGACTTACCAATACGGCGCGCACGACTATGATGAACGCGTCACTATGCACGTTGCTCATCGAATTGGTGCTATTGTAGTGACCGTGATTGTCGGATTGCTGCTGTTTTCAGGTTATCGCAAAGCGCGTTCTGCGGTCATCCGCACAAGCTTACACTGGATCAGTTTACTCCTGGTCGTACAGTTACTTTTAGGCCTTGCCAACGTCGTATTTTTGCTACCCTTAGGAGTAGCTGTCGCGCACAACCTATTTGGGGCTTTGCTGCTCGTTAGCTTAGTGGCCCTGAACTACAAAATTGCGCGAAACGCCTAGCACCGATAAAAAAATAGAACGAAGGTGCGCTCAGAGAATTAGAAAGGAAGTAAAGATGACAGAACCAACATCGATGCAAGCAGCGGATAGTGCGCTGGCTGCAACTTATAAGCGCAGTGCAAGCTGGCGCGACTATTTAGAGCTCACAAAGCCGCGAGTTGTCGCTCTGCTGCTACTGACAGCCGTGGTCGGCATGTGTCTCGCAACGACCACCTGGGTGCCTTGGCAAATACTAGTTCCAGCTATTCTCGGTATCGGCTTGATGTCCGGCTCAGCCGCCGCAGTTAACCATTTGGTAGACCGACATATTGACGCTCGGATGGCGCGCACGCTGCGTCGCCCGCTACCCGCGGGCTCACTCTCGCCACGACGAGTTCTGGCATTTGCGACCGTAGTAGGTGCGCTAGGCTTCGTCGTGCTCGCGCTATTCGTCAATATGCTCACGGCCTGGTTAACCTTCGCTAGCTTAGTTGGCTATGCCATTGTGTATACGATGTACCTCAAGCGCGCAACACCGCAAAATATCGTGATTGGTGGCTTGGCCGGTGCCGCCCCCCCATTGCTCGGTTGGACGGCGGTAACCAATGAAATACATCCATTTGCTATTTTATTAGTGATGATTGTCTTTACTTGGACACCACCACACTTTTGGGCTTTGGCGGTGCATCGAGCAAAAGACTATGCCAAGGCTGATATTCCGATGCTACCAGTCACCCATGGTATCGAGTTCACAAAAACCTGCATTTTGCTGTATACCATTTTACTTGGGATTATTTGCTTACTTCCCTATGTTGTCGGGATGTCCGGTGTAGTGTATTTGATCGGCTCGAGCATTCTGAGTATTTGGTTTTTGGGCTATGCGTGGAAGCTCAAATTCGCGCCCAGTAAGCTGACCGCCTACAACATGTTTAAATTCTCAATTTGGCAGTTGATGGTGTTATTTGTGCTGTTTCTGATTGATCACTATATGGGTCCAGAACCAGTTCTAGCAGCCATGTTATAAAGAGGCATTCTCATGCAAAAATTGCTGCTTTCAGTTGTTGCTATCATCGCCTTATTGGCAGGCATCGCTATTTACAACTGGTTGCCACAAGAGCAACCCAAAGCACTCGTCTATGAGCCTGCTCGAACCATTGCACCGTTCACACTTGACGGTAGCGATGGGCAACTTGTCGATAACTCCGATCTGGAGGGTCAATGGACGCTGCTATTTACCGGTTACACCTTCTGTCCTGATATTTGTCCAACCACTATGGCGGACTTGCGCCGCATTCTGCCTGAACTACAAGAGCACAGTGTGGTGCCAGTGAGAGTATGGATGATTTCAGTTGATCCACAGCGTGATGACGTAGAAAGATTACAAAAGTACACCCGCTTTTTTGGTGAAAACTTCTACGGTGTGCGCGCTGAGCACCAGCGCTTGTATCCATTCGTCAACGGCCTCGGCTTGATGTACAGCATCCCCGCAGAGGGTGAGACCGATTATCTCGTCAATCACAGTGCGGCAATAATCTTAGTCAATCCAGCTGGAAATCTGCAGGCTATATTCAAAGCTGAACATGTCATTGGCGAAATCCCCACGGTCAGCATGGAACAGCTCGCACACGACTTTGATATTATTGCTCGACGCTTCCACTAAGTCGGATCAATCGGGCCAGCGACCATTTTCGTCTGGGCGCACGAACGGATGTGAGTACCAATAAAAGCGGCCATTCTGCTGAGTCGACGGGATTGTGCAATTCAGTCGTGAACGCCCTATTGCTAGGTCGGTTGGTAGCTCAATTCGCGCGAGCGTCAGCTGATCGTCAATCACCTTCAAGTGAGGTTGAATCACCGCGCTGCCATAAAAACAATTCATCTGGCTTAGCCGAAAGTGAGCACTGTTCTTCACAGTGAGCTCAACCGTTGGGCGCAATTCTGTTGCAGACTGAATCATTGATTCTGGCGTCGCTTGAATAACAGGCAATGGCAAGCTAAGCAGCTTCGTTTGCAAGGTTTCTAAGTTGGCATACTGGGCTGACGCCGGAAATCGTGGAATTGCGCCCACAGGCGAATACTTACCCCACGGACCAGAATGTTGAGCAAACGCAAGATATCCCTCGGCGACTAACATCTCGGCAAGTTGCGGATTGTACTCGCCGTAGGGATAGGCAAATAATTTAGGTTGTGGACCAAGCTTCTCATCAATCACTTGTTGCGCCGCCAGTACTTCGTCACGCTGCCGCTCTAACCACTGCTTTTCAGATTCATGCGGTTGACGCCAGGTCATATGATCATGCGATTGCGAATGGTTGGCAATAGTCGCACCGTACTGTTGTAGCTCCTCAAGCTGCTCCCAAGTCATATATAAATGCGGCGTTTCGGCCATCAATTTGGGATTCACAAAAATAGTGAATGGGTACTGGTACGCTTTGAAGATCGCAAGTGCCTCGCTATAAACGTTGCGCCAGCCATCATCTATCGTAATAGCCGCAGCGCGCTCTGGTAGCGTACCTGACTCAATCTGAGCGGCGGCATCTGGTAATGAAAGTACAGTAAAATCATTATCCTTCAAGAATTCAAAGTGAGCTTCAAGCTCTGCTGCTGTTACCGACGTAACCCGCGGTGTATCATCGCCAATATGGTGATACTGTAAAATCGCGACACCGGCAGCATCCGCTGGTTCGGTCTTCTCACTCTCAGTTGCCAAAGAAGGAATACTGACTAGCATGGCTAGCCAAAACCCAATAACTCGCATCGACTCTCACTCCTCTTCACAGCATTGGCGAGGCTGGGGCTCAGGTGGTGATCATCGACGGATTTTTGCGATTGCGTTGCCGATGATCATTTCGAATATTGCCGCGCCACTGTTGGGCTTGGTTGATACTGCCATCATAGGCCATCTGCCGCAGTCAATCTACCTCAGCGCGGTCGCGCTGGGCGCTATGGTGGTTAGCTTTGTCTTTCTGCTCGCAATCTTCCTGCGGATGACAACCACCGCAGAAGCGGCACAAGCATTTGGCGCTGAAGACAGCGTCGCAACCGAGCGCACGCTTGTGCATGGTTTGTGGTTAGCCTGGGGTCTTGGCGCCTTGTTGATTTTCTGTGGCCCAGGATTAATTACTGGGGCATGGTGGATTATTCAACCGTCAGAAGCGCTCAAGGCTCTGGCTTCTCAGTACATTTCCATTCGTTTGTGGGCTGCACCTGCAGCACTAACCAACTTAGTCGTTTTAGGCGTGCTGTTGGGTCGTCAACAAAGTAAACAAGCCATGATCTTAGTGATATTCACCAATGCGGTGAATGTCATTGGTGACGTGATTCTCATTCTCGGTATGGGAATGACTGTTGCTGGAGCTGCATGGGCCTCCGTTATTGCTGAGATATCCACTGCTTTACTCGGACTTGCGATGCTTAAGCCCTTGTTGCCTAGGATGGGGCCTTTATGGCGCATACAACGACATCATTTACGTCGCTTTGCTAGCATGAATCGTGATGTTTTTATTCGCTCGCTGTTGCTGCAGCTTTGCATGGCAGTGATGACTGGTTATGCAGCGCGGTTTGGTGCAGTTGTGGTCGCTGCAAATGCGGTTTTGATGCAGTTTCTCTTGCTCATTTCTCTGGGTTTAGATGGCATTGCATACGCGGTAGAAGCATTAGTGGGAGCTGCACGGGGGCGTAAAAATGGACTTGAGATTCGTTTCTGGATGCGTTTAACCCTCCTCTGGTCTTGCATCTTTGCCTGTTTATATAGTTTGGCCTTCTGGCTAGCAGGTGACATGATTATTCAGATGCTCACCGACCTACCGGATGTCATTGCGGTTGCGAACCGGTATGTGGTTTGGTTGTGGATCCTGCCTTTATTAGGACATTGGAGCTATTATTTCGACGGAGTCTATATTGGGCTGGGACTTACACAAGCCATGCGTGACACCATGGCAATCAGCGCTTTCGCTGTATTTGTTCCGGTCTGGTTGGGCGGTCAAGCTCTGTTACCAAACAATAACGCCAACCATGGATTGTGGTTGGCGTTATCACTGTTTTTGCTTGCGCGTGGCGCCAGTCAATATTGGATGTTGACTCGACGCTACGCATCACTGCTAAATTAACAGCTTACTGAGCGAGGTCATCCAACAGAATGAGACCTGGTGGTAAACCACCCCCCTCAGAATCAACAGCTACAGCCGTGTAGATACCACCACCTTCTAGAGTCAGTGGAATCGGACCAATCGCTGCTGTTTGGGTGCCAGCTGCGGTGACAGTCACCACGTAGTCACCAGGTAGCAACGACACGTAACCAGTCGAAACTAATGCTGATGAGTCGAATGGTACGTCAGCGAAAGCCGGAGTCGCACTGCTAATATCGTCAGTTGCAGTCACATAGATGTCAACATTCCCCGCGCTTGGCGAAGCATGCACGAGTTGCACTTGAGCTTCAGTGGCAACACGACGCTGGGCATCGCCAACTACAGCAAGCGTCAACGAACCCTGTGTCAATGAGCCGACTGCATACACTGACAATGCATCACCGGTTGCAAGACTGAGTGGAGCGTCATCAATAACCACTGGCGAGCCACCCGCAGCTGCTACATCGATTAAATAGTCTGCAGCAGGCAAGTTGATGAAATCGGTACCGGATCCAAATGCCAGTCCGGCGATTGCAGGGCTGCCGGCATTATTCACCGTCACATCGACAGGCGGAGCATCGGCGCTCGCATGAACGACACGAATATCAGCTCCCGCATTCACGTCAGGCAGAATCGTTGAGCCCTCGCCATCAGCTACTTGCAACATGACCGGCGAGTTTCCGGTTCTGGTGTTGTTAATTGCTGCAACCACAAGGTCCGCACCATCCGCAATATCGATCGCGCCACTGTCGTAGGCTACTGCAGCAGGGTCGCCTGCTACCGTAATACGAACTTGATACTCGCCCGCTGGAACGTCCAACTGACCGGTGTAATCACCAAATTGTAAGGTTGCAGCAGGAGCTGCAGCTGCTAAATCAGCGTCAGGAGCAGTCAGAAAGATATCGACCGCTGGTGCTGCAGGTGCCGCATGTACGACTTGCAGACGTGCGTTGCCTGCATCAATTTCACTATCCATATTGGCAAAGATTAACGGCTCGATTGAACCATCTGCAGCGCTACCGATAGCGAAAATTTCATAACGTGTATTTTGTGCGAACGTTGCGTCTGCCGGTCCGATCACCGTTGCGACAGAACCATCAGGTAGAATACCGTCAACTTGCAAGCTGTAGTCACCTGCGTCAACAGAGAGAATACCTGAAGAAGCGCCGTAAGGTACGCCCTCAAGTACAGCATTACCATTCGCCAAGACATTTACATCTGGCGCATCAGCGACACTGTGGTGTACTCTCAATGAGGTCGTTGGTGTCGGTTGCGGCGGCACGGCGAAATCGTCATCGTCGTTGGTGCTACTGCTACCACACGCAGCCAAGATAAATGCTGCGGTTGCAGCAAAACTCAGTTTTGTGATCCCATTCATGATTTAGTCCTCGTTTGTTATTGGCAAATAACGTTACGAAAAGATATTCAGAATGGGATCACTCTCTTTACATTAGTTTAAAGTTTAGACAGGTTCGACATTAGTAGTATGAATGTTCACCACGTTCATGTTCAGTGACGTCTCGCACCCCACTGAGTTCATTAGGGAAACGTTGCAAAAGCTCTTTTTCGATGCCTTCTTTCAAAGTCACATCAACCATTGAGCAACCATTACAACCTCCACCAAACTGCAGCACGGCAATACCATCTGGCGTTACTTGTTGAACAGAAACTTTACCGCCATGACTCGCCAACTGCGGATTAATTTCCGCTTGAATCATATACTCAACACGCTCAATCAGCGGAGCGTCATCAGACACTTTGCGGGCTTTCGCATTGGGTGCCTTTAAGGTCAATTGGGACCCTAATTCCTGAACTTCGAAATCAATGACTGCGTCAGCCAAAAATGGCGCGCTAGTTGAATCGACGACCGCATCAAAACCACTGAATGGCAACACTTCATCGTCTGCTTCAACAGAGTCTGGCGGGCAATAGGACACACCGCACTCGGCAGATGCAGTGCCAGGATTAACTACAAATACACGAATATTTGTATTATCGGGTTGCTCAGCCAATAGTTTACGGAAATGCTCTTGTGCACTCTCGGTTATCCGAATCATATACTCACCACCTAACTGCTATACTTGAGTAATTTAGTAGGGTATATCTTATCGCAAATTTCCTACATTGCATAGTAACGCTAGTGTCGTCGACCTGAATAATTTGCTAGGGTGTGGCTTTATTTTAGGCTCAATGTAGGATCTGCTATGCATAAGTTATTGTCCGCGCTTGCTAGTTTTGCAGCTGTCGTTCTCATGACGACCAGCGCACAGGCTAAAACTCTAGCCGAATATTTACCCACAGATGTGACCTATGACCCATCGGTTCCCAAACCTTCCGAAGTGTTAGGCTATGAGGTTGGTGAATGGCACGTGCGCCATGATCAACTGGTCCGATATATGGAAGTGTTGGCTGAACATTCTGACCGATTTCAGATTGAGTATACCGGCCGCACGCATGAGCAACGCCCATTACTACTGCTAACCGTTACAGCTCCAGAGAACTTTGCCAATTTGGATCAGCTGCGGGAGCAGCATATTGCGTTAGCCGATCCACAGCGCGAAGGCAATCCAGCAACCGCACCGCTGGTTCTATACATGGGCTATAGTATTCACGGTGATGAGCCAAGTGGTAGCAATGCATCATTATTGTATGCTTATTATCTTGCCGCTGCTCAGGGCGAAAAAATTGAGCAACTGCTGAAAGATACTATTATTTTGCTTGATCCAAGCCTAAATCCGGATGGCCTTGCGCGCTTCGCGCAATGGGCTAATCAACATAAGAGCCAAAATTTAGTCTCGGATCCACAGCATCGCGAACACGTACAAGGCACACCACGTGGTCGCGTGAACCACTATTGGTTTGATCTAAACCGTGACTGGTTGCTACTGCAACATCCAGAGTCACGCGCACGAGTTGCTAATTTCCAAAAATGGCGTCCGAATGTCTTGACTGATTTCCACGAGATGGGCACTAATAGCACGTTCTTTTTCCAACCCGGCATTCCGAGCCGACGCAACCCGAATACACCAGAAGAAAACGTGGAACTAACGGCTAAATTAGCTGAATACCACGCAGCGAAATTGGACCAAGACGGTCGTCTTTACTTTACCGAAGAAGCTTTTGACGATTTTTATGTCGGCAAAGGTTCAACCTACCCCGATGTACAAGGTGCTATTGGCATTCTGTTTGAACAGGCTTCGAGTCGAGGCCACGCGCAGGACTCAATCAATGGCCTCGTCGAATTTCCGTTTACTATCCAAAACCAGTTTGATACGTCACTGACGACTATGTATGGAGCTCACGAGAACAAAGAGCTCTTCTTGGATTATCAACAACGCTTCTTTGATGCTGCATTTGAAGCAGCACAAGAAGCTGATTTCAAAGGTTATGTGTTTGGTGATAGCTCAGATCCTGCGCGGGTTCACGAAATGCTTAATATTCTCTATCAGCATGGAATCGATGCCTATCCTCTCACCGATAGCGTCGAAGTGGACGACACCACTTATCGTCCGGGAAGTAGCTTCTACGTTCCACTAGAACAGGAGCAATACACCCTCATTCGCGCAATTTTCAGCACTGACAAGTCATTCCGTGACAACACGTTTTATGACGTGTCCGGTTGGACCTTGCCGATGGCATTCAATGTACCATTCGACACCTTCGATGGACGTCGTCTTGAAGCATCTGATAACGCGTGGACTCCGACGCTGCAAGCGGCAACAACGAATCTACCCGTAGATGCATATGCCTATGCATTCGAATGGCATCACTATTTCAGCCCACGTGCTTTGCAGAACTTGCTCGAGGCAGATGTGCACGTCCGTCAAGCTGACAAAGGTTTTACCGCAATCACAACGAATGGTGACGTTACATTCGATCCTGGTACTGTTGTGATTACTCGTGCATATCAAGAGCTACCTTGGGCAGACGTTCAAGCTCACGTTCAGGATATTGCGGCCGCGAATGGTATTGAGATCGCAGCTATCACATCGGGTCTTACCCCGAGTGGAATCGATCTTGGTAGCCGCAATTTGCGTCCCGTGGAACAAGCGAGTGTCATGATGCTCGTCGGAGATGGCGCCAACATGTACGAGAACGGTGAGGCATGGTATTACCTTGATCGCCATGTTGATGTGCCAGTGTCGATGATTGATACCGATCGTTTCGGTCGTATC
This sequence comes from Pseudidiomarina sp., assembly GCA_035705175.1. GTDB lineage: Bacteria > Pseudomonadota > Gammaproteobacteria > Enterobacterales > Alteromonadaceae > Pseudidiomarina. The sequence continues at coordinate 6,623 of DASSWH010000022.1, read as the reverse complement.
GATCTGTCGCGCTACACACATATCCTGATGGTTGACGGTAGCTACTACAACCTCGATAAAGGCGATGCGGATCGGTTACGTCGTTGGGTTCGAGATGGAGGCGTTGCGATTGGTCAACAGGGCGGTTCACGTTGGCTCGCGAAGAACGATATTCTTGCGGCAACATTTGTCGACGATAAGGTGTTCGAGGACAAATTTGATACGAGCGCAATGCGTTATGAAGACATGGACAGCTTCTACGGCAAACGCCGCGTTGCCGGGGCAATTTTTGGTGTCGAATTGGATACCTCGCATCCTTTGAGCTTTGGTTTCCCACGTGCACAACTACCCGTATTCAAGGATAGCTTGAACGCTATGGAAACGCCTGAGCAACCATTCTTAAGTGTAGCGAAATACTTACCTGAGCCACTTTTGAGCGGTTATGCGGCCAAAGAAAACCGTGAAGTTCTTGCTGGTAAGACAGCAATTCTGGCACATCGACTGGGTCAAGGGCGCGTCATTGCGTTTAGTGATGACGTCAATTTCCGAGCATTCTTTTACGGTTCTGCAAAATTACTGAGTAACGCTATTTATCTGGCACCGGCGATTAGTCCATCTGCCAATCCAGGTCAAGATGCTGCTGCCGCTGCTGAAGCAGCAGCAGAGGCTGCTCACTAATCCAACTTTGATTTCGGTGGTGCATGGGGCTCGGTATAAGCGAGCGTCCATGCATCTACCGCTACTGCCCCTCGTCGTTGCAATGCTAACGCTGCAGCCGATACTGATGCCCCAGTTGTCAGAACGTCGTCGACGACAGCGACCGTGAGCCCCTTTACCGAGCGGCTACAATGCATACTCTGATTCATATTTTGCCAGCGTTCGGCAGCATTAGAACGATGTTGCGGTGATTCCCGTTGCAAGCGTCGTAAGGTCCCAAAGCCCACCGGAATCGACAGCAGCTCGCCCAATTGTCCCGCTAATAAACCCGCTTGATTATAGCCGCGCTCACACCATCGTTGTTTGCTCATCGGCATCGGTACTATCAAATCAGGCCATCGCACCGGATGCTGGGTTTCACGCAAAACAAAACGTTGGTAGCAGGTATGTAGTTGTGCAGCGAGCAACGGCGCGAGCACCTGGGCGAGTTCTGGCATTTGCTTGAATTTCAAATAGTGAATGAGCTTCTGTACTTCGGGTTGCCAGCGCAATGCTGCAAACCAAAACCGACCAGCCGCAAGCTCTTGGCGCTGACAGCGCCAGCGTTGGCAACGTGGCGGTAACCGCGGTAGATCGGCAAAACATACCGAACAGAAACTCTTTTCACCGACTTCCAGTGGCTCTTCACACAGCCAACAACACGCCAATCCAGGCGTTAAATCAATCCACTTGGCAAGCTGCCGTGCTATCGCTACCATAACTACTTCCTTGTCTGTATAGAGGTGTATTCATGGTAGCTGCGGTGTGGTCAAAGGTCAGTGGGCAAGGGTCGGATATTGTCGTACTCCATGGTTGGGGTTTGAACGCGAATATCTGGACACCGGTTGCCAAGCCCTTGTCTGAGCTGGGGCGTCTCCATCAGATCGATCTGCCAGGCTATGGTGAATCGGCATGGCCTGAAACACTCCCCATAACATTCACCAACCTCGTTGAATTAACTTTGGCGGCACTACCTGCGCGTTGTCATTTAGTTGGCTGGTCACTGGGTGGTTTAGTTGCGACACAAATAGCATTACAAGCTCCTGAGCGCGTGCAGAGTTTAACCACTGTTGCCAGTTCACCCTACTTCCCCGCTGCAGATGGATGGCCAGGAATTGATCCGCATATTTTGAACAACTTTGCTCGGCTACTGAGTAAAGATTTTCGCAAAACCGTTGAGCGTTTCTTAGCCTTGCAGTCGATGGGAAGTCCTCACGCGAAGGAAGATGTGCGACAGGTAAAAACGTGGCTCTTCGAAAAACCTATGGCCTCAGTTGAAGTTCTCGATGCCGGATTGGATATATTGGCTACCGTTGATCTTCGCGATCAATTGAAGCACATCGACTTACCGTTTTTCCGCTTATACGGTCGTCTCGATGCGCTGGTACCTGCCAGTGTTGCGGATCAGGTTCAAGCTCTTGCGCCCGCAAGCTCGCAGTTTGTCTCGCCGCGCTGCAGTCATGCACCCTTTATCAGTGACCCAACCACATTTGCTCAACAAATAAGTGCATTTATTTCCAACAACTCGTAGACTGAAGCTAGGTTTCACTGAACTGGATGCGAACGGACATGCACAAGTTTTTTCACGTTTTTTATATCGTCATTATTCTTGCCTTACTTTGGTTTGGTAACTTCGCTTCGAATGAACCTTCAGCTATTGAGCAAGCCGCACAATCATTTGAAGATGGCTTTGCCGAAGGCTTTGCGTCTGCTAAAAATGCAGCAGTCGCGGACAGCGAAGATGCCTCAGTGCAAATGGCTGAAGCCCCCATCAATGCCAATTCGGATGCAAGCGCGGTAAGCGAAAAAGAAGCGGCTGTTGCGGTAACTCAAGAAGAACCAGAGTTAGATCGTATTGCAGCACAATTGCAAGAATTTACTACCTACCCTGATCGCATGCTGCAAGAATCAGTCGACCCCGATTGGGCTTATTTAGTGGAGTCTGATGTGGAGCGACTGTTTGATAGCAAAGACGAACTCGGCGACTTACCACTGCAGTCAGTGACCTGTCGCACATCCATTTGCGAGCTCAAAGTGAGTAATCAATCAGGGATGAGGATTGAAGACTTGATCCGCGTCCAACAAACCCTGTCTAAGCAGCCTTGGTACAGCGAAGACTATACGTCGCAGTTTAATATCAAAAACGAGGACGACCATCACAGCGTCTTTATTGTCCGTCCTCAACCTTAAGTTCTAGCGCTGACAGCTTGGGCAGTAGACCGTACTGCGCTGCCCGAGACGAATCTCTTTGAGACGACCAGAACACTGCATACAGAGCTTGCCGCCACGCCCATAAACCATGAGTTCTTGCTTAAAATAGCCAGGTTGACCGTCGGCTTGTGTGAAATCTTGCAAGGTGGTACCACCTTGCTCAATGGCGCGCGCGAGGGTTTGTTTAATGATGGGGACTAACTTGGCGTAACGAGCCTTGCTGATGCGCCCAGCAGCTCGTTTTGGATTAATCCCCGCTTTAAACAATGATTCATTGGCATAAATATTCCCAACACCCACCACCACATGATTGTCCATGATGAAGGTTTTAACGGATTGTGAACGTCCTCGTGAGGCGTTAAACAAGTAATCCAAATGAAAATCATCGGTCAGTGGCTCAGGCCCTAAGTCACGCAGCAGCGGATGATCAACAGACGGATGTTCCTCACTAAATAACCAACAACCAAATCGACGCGGATCATTGAAACGCAATGACCAACCGCTCGCAAGTTCCAAGTCGACATGATCATGTTTAACAACTAGCGTATCGGTTGGGATAACACGCACTTTGCCCGACATCCCTAAATGCACAATCGCAAAGCCTTGTGTGGTATGCAGAATTAAGTACTTGGCACGCCGTTCTACCTGAGTAATAGTCGCACCCTCAAGTTGTTGCAACGTGTCAGGTACAGGCCAACGCAAACGTGCATCGCGAACGATAACGCGGTTGATCTGCTGTTGCTCTAAATGCGGTGCAATCCCGCGTCGACTAACTTCTACTTCTGGTAACTCTGGCATTCGTTTTCTCTTTTCACTTCAGGCTGAGACGCGCTTGCGCAAATGCTAAATCTGCCCTATATTCGCGCAACTTTCGTACTGATAGAGTAATGTCGTTAACATGACAGCGCATAACCTTGAGCACACCATCGAACTTGATGCGTTTAATACGCAGGCAATTGACTGTGAGCAACTGGCTACTCAGGGATATTTGATTGTACCGAACTTTTTATCTACCGAACATTGCCAAACCCTATTTGATTACGCACAAGCGCTTGATGTAAACGCATGGCAACAAGCCGGGATTGGGCGCGCTGATCAATACACCACAAATACGGCTGTGCGGCAGGATAAGATCCGTTGGCTGCAACGCGAGTACGCACCTGAAGCCAGTTATCTGGAATTGATGGATGCGTTGCGTGTGCAAATTAATCGTGAACTCTATATGGGACTCTTCGACTACGAATGCCACCTCGCCCATTACCCTCCTGGCGCTTTTTATCGTAAACATCTCGATGCATTTAAAGGTCGTAGTAATCGCATTTTGACCAGCGTGTTCTACCTCAATCCGGAGTGGGACACGAATGATGGTGGTGAATTGGTCATGTACGACGCACAAGGTGATGTGCTTGAAAAGGTATTGCCTGAAGCGGGCAAGCTCGTTCTATTTTTAAGTGATGTGTTTGTCCATGAAGTGCTTCCAGGCCAGCGTGACCGCTTTAGTATTACCGGTTGGTATCGGCACAATGCCAGTATTGGCGGCGTCATCGACCCCACCCGCTAAGTCTGATCAGTAGGCACAAAAAACCCGACGCGAAGTCGGGTTTTCTATAAAGCATTTGCGGCAGGTCTGCCGAAGCAAAAATTACTTAATTTTGGCTTCTTTGAAAATCACGTGCTTACGAACCACTGGATCGAATTTTTTGATTTCCATTTTTTCAGGCATAGTGCGCTTGTTCTTATCGGTAGTGTAGAAGAAACCAGTACCGGCAGAAGAAACTAAACGAATCTTATCACGCATGGTTTATCTCCTTACACTTTCTCGCCACGTGCGCGCATTTCTGCAAGCACAGAGTCGATTCCGTTTTTATCAATGATACGCATTGCTTTAGTCGTAATGCGCAATTTTACCCAACGCTTTTCTGATTCAACCCAGAAGCGGTGAGATTGCAGGTTCGGCAGGAAACGACGCTTGGTCGCGTTGTTCGCGTGCGAGCGGTTGTTACCCACTACCGGACGCTTTCCTGTAACTTGACATACTCGTGACATCGTTTTTTACTCCAAAATTTGCTTCAAGCTCGCCTGTCGCCCATCGCGGCCTTGCCTTGAATCCGAGGGCGCATTTTATACAGCAAATTAGCCCGGCAATCAAGTGATCGCTGTGTTTTTTTGATCGTTTCTAGATCGTTCGATCGTCCTCTCATGAATTTTTGAATCTTTCTTGAGAGTGTCGCAACGAAGCCGCGCTACTCTACTACAATAACCCGCGTTCGGCAAATGAAACTGGTGATCCAGAACCAATAACGAAGTGATCCAATAAAGCCACGTCAATCAGGCTCAATGCCTTCTTGAGCCGATCGGTCACACGCTGATCCGCTTGGCTTGGTTCGGCTACTCCGGAGGGGTGATTGTGCGCTAAAATCACAGCAGCAGCATTATATTGCATAACCAATTTGATGATTTCACGAGGGTAAACGGGTGCGGCGTTAATGGTTCCGTGAAACAGCTCTACATACTTCAATAAACGGTGCTGACTATCTAGTAGCAATACCACAAAAACCTCGCGCTCTTGGTGTCGTAATTGAGCCGTTAAGTAGTCCTTTACCATGGCGGGTTGCGTGAAGCCATCGTCGCGCTTGTAAGTTCTAAAGATAAATGGTGTTAAACACACATAAATGAAAATGCAACAGAGGTAATATCTATTGAGTCGATCCATTACCTCTCTTAAGAAATTGTTAATAATCGTTTACGTTATGTCACTTTCATTCCTTTCGAACAGATAGCGGCAACGCTTATCTTGAACTTTCACGCTTTACCGAGAGTTTTGACGCGTTTATTGTGAGCGAAATCCTCTGCAAGCCAAATTCCTCACTTTTTTGCTTGATGCATTGGAAGCTAACATTTATAGCCCAAAGCGAGGATTGCGCTCTGAACATTAGATCGACCAACCTCAAATGTTTCGATTACTTCAAAAATTTGGATCTAATAAAATCAACACTACACTGTTCAAAAACAAGTTAAGTCGATAGAGGTGAGCCGCTCTCTGCAGGCAGGGGTTATTTGGAAAGCATTGGCTAATAATTCGAATTGTTCGTCGTGATATATCTATGGCGTCACAAGTTAGTTCTCAAGCCACTGACAACTTCATTTTGAGTGTATTACCGGCACCGAAGCCAGCATTTTGGGGGCTTATACCTCTATAAGCTTACCCGTAAACATAAAGATCTCTGACGTCCATCAAAGCCCCTACGAACATTCAAACTCTTTCATTCGGCCTAGAGTCATAATTGTACGGAAACTTGCCATGTTGTCGACTTTGCGTCATCCAGTATCTTCGAGACCGTCGTTAGTACGATATTACCAGTATGTTTGTTGTACAGTGCAACTCTATGTCTTTCCCCTAGGGCCTTTGAGGCCATGATCTCATTCTCTGTCAATGCGAAGAAGAAACCAGAAAAATCTGACTTTACCCTATTCTGACTAGCTGTCTTTATTTCAATAAAGCACATGTCATCAAAATTAGATGCAATACTTTCACGATCAGAAAAATCGACGCTAAAACCACTCGGCAAAGATATTGCATCGAAACTCCGTGCTTTGATCGATATACCTTTTTCTAAAAGTACTTCTAGTAGAATTTTAAGTTCATTACCTTTGGGTCTTCGATACCAATTATCGCTATCAGCAACAGCTGATAACTCTCCAGAAGCTCCGCTCTCATTTGCTAACCGTCTAATATG
>DASSWH010000021.1:0-7674 GCA_035705175.1 Pseudidiomarina sp. | reverse complement strand
TCAGTTGCAGATAGTACGAAAATGACGAACAAACCGGCGAAATGTCGGATGGGTGACGGCTCGCTCACCGAAAACTTTGAAGCCTGCATGATTGGTTTGAAGGCCGGCGATGAGCGTGAGTTTGAGTTGGCACCGGAAGATGCGTTTGGCCAACCCAACCCCGACAATGTATATCAGGTGGACGCGACCAAGTTTCCTGCCGATAACAAGCCGGAAGTGGGGAGTATCTTCACATTTCCACAGCCGGATGGAACCGAGTTGCCGGGTATCGTTCGTGGTATTAACGAACAATTTGTGACGATTGATTTTAATCATCCACTCGCGGGACAACGGGTGGTATTCGCTGTCGAAGTACTGGAAGTGAACCCTTAAGAGATAGTGAACAGAGTGTTTTCTATTCACCATTCACTGTTGACTATTCACTGAAATTCAGGAGGTAGTATGCACATTTTATTGGCAAATCCGCGTGGATTTTGTGCCGGTGTAGACCGTGCGATTACTATCGTCGAGCGTGCGCTGGAGATTTTTGAGCCGCCTATTTATGTGCGTCATGAAGTGGTGCATAACAAATATGTGGTCGATTCACTCAAAGGGCGTGGCGCTCTATTTGTGGATGAATTACATGAAGTTCCTGATGACAGCATCGTGATCTTTTCTGCCCATGGGGTATCGCAAGCGGTGCGCCAGGAAGCCAAAGACCGGGGCTTACGTGTGTTCGATGCGACCTGTCCGTTGGTGACCAAAGTGCATATGGAAGTGACCCGTGCGAGCCGTAAAGGGCATGAATGTGTATTGATCGGTCATGCTGGTCATCCCGAAGTGGAGGGCACCATGGGTCAATACAATAACGAGGCTGGTGGCATTTACTTGGTAGAATCGGTAGCGGATGTGGCTGTTTTAGAAGTGAAGAATCCGCAGCAATTACACTATATGAGCCAAACCACGCTGTCTGTTGATGATACCGCTGAAGTGATTGACGCGCTTCGAGCGAAGTTTCCGGATATTGAAGGCCCGCGCAAAGATGATATTTGCTATGCGACACAAAACCGGCAAGATGCGGTGCGCGATTTAGCGAAAGAAGTCGATGTGCTACTGGTGGTCGGTGCTCGAAATAGCTCTAATTCTAATCGGCTGCGTGAGTTATCAGAAAAGATGGGAACGCGAGCGTATCTAATTGATGACGCCAGTTGTATTGATAAGAACTGGCTGAATGCTGTCGACAAAGTCGGCGTAACCGCCGGTGCATCGGCTCCAGAAGTCCTCGTTCGCAATGTCATTGAGCAGCTGAAAGCGTGGGGCGGTTTATCTGTGAACGAACGCAGCGGGCGCGAGGAAAACATCACCTTCTCAATTCCCCCCGAACTACGAGTACAACAACTCTAATTCGTTGTTCGTTAATGGTTATTCGTTATTCGTTGGTCGTTATTCGTTATTGGGTTATAGCTAGTGCCTTAAACGACCAACGACCAACGACCAACGAAGAGCGCAGCGTTCGATGAATTTAGTTCCAGCAGTCGGCTGGGGTACGTTGATCGTTTTGATTCAATGATAAGGCTTCGCAACCCGCATCATTCGCTTGCCCGCCCGTAGCAGTTGCGGTCAATGTATATGTTTCAGCGCCGATGTTGCTGGTGCTAAAGTTGTAGAACTCACTATTGACCGTTATCGGTAAATCCGCCAATTCTGCGTACGCTGCATTCCTCAAACGCCATTCTTCTTGCGCCATTTGCATGGTCAGCAACTGACTGATTGCATCGGCGCGGCGTGCTTCGCGAACATAATCGACATACGACGGATAGGCGATAGCACCAATAATGCCGATAATCGCTATAGCCACCATCAACTCGATGAGTGTAATTCCTCGCAACTTATTTTTAACTTGCATTTATTCGCCTTGTCGTAAAATATGTAGGGTAGTTTGTTACTATGCTTAAGTAGTACGCTATTTTTAGGCCAAACGCAATGAGCGCTAAATTTGCACCATCAAAAGGCCGCTATTTCGGGCAAAAAATGCTGTCAGAACAGCGGCATAGAACGACTTCGAAACGTCTTCAAGGGCGCGGCTTTACCTTGCTCGAATTACTGGTCACCTTGGTTATTCTGAGTATCGTTTTGGGTGCAGGAGTACCAGCCATGTTGGACATTGCCCGGACCACTCGTTTGCAGGGTGCTGCCCAAGAATCCTATGCATTACTACAATATGCCCGATCGGACGCTTTACGCAGCGGCCAAGAGCGCTTCGTTGTTTGGACGCAGGATGCTGGCAATTGGTGCGCGGTTGTCAGCAGCACCAATGACTGCAACTGCTTGACCACCGACTGTAGCATTGATGGCATATTACGGCAGCAGAGTAGTGCCGATTTTACTGGCGTAACTCTGGCCAGTGCAGCATTCACGGGCGGCAGTTACACTCGGTTTGATGCAATGCGTGGTCTGGCAGAAGGTAATGCTGGAACGGTTACTTACCAATTACTCGATGACGGGGTGGTAGACGCTGAGGTGCGGGTCATTGTCAGTGTGTTAGGTCGGCTTCGATTCTGTCAGATTGGTGACGTCGGAGGACATCCCTCATGTTAGCGCGCAAACAGCAGGGGCTGTCGTTGATCGAGCTGATGATCACAATTTCACTTGGGTTGCTATTGATGGCAGCGCTGACGACCGTTTTTTCCAATACATTAGGCGTAAATTCTCGCAGTTTGCAACTGAGCCAATTGCAGCAAGAGGCAACCGCGGTCATGGAATTGATGATCAGTGATCTGCGCCGCACTGGCTATCGCGCTGATGCCAACGAACTCCTGACGGATCCAGATAATGCGTCCACTGACTTTAATGACAGTATTGTCATTAGTCTGTACCCCGGTGAGGCTGCCAACAGCTGTATCGAGTTTCGCTATGACGAAAACCAAGATGGGGCCTTCAATGGGGCACCGGAAGCTTTTGGATACCGCGTACGAGAAGGGCAAATTCAGCGGCGGCAAAGTGCGGCCTCTTGTAATTCCGGCGGTTGGCAAACGCTGACGAGTGCCGATATGTTGCAAGTGGATAGTTTGACGTTTTTATTAACTGAGCGAATGACAATGAATGTGAATGAACAAATTGTCACGGTTCAGATGGCGGTATCGGCACCCAGTGATGCGACGTTGTCCCGAGAGTTTTCAACTGAAGTGGTGATTCGCAATGCATACTAATCACGCACAACGCGGTTTCGCGACACTCACATTATCCGTATTGTTGTTGTCGATCATTATCTTGGCAACGCTATATACCGCTCGTTTTAAAGCGCAAGAACAACGCGTGATGCGCAATCATGCCGCGTCGCAAGAAGCCTATTTGGTTGCGGACGCGGCTCTTGAACAAGTGATCATGTTAATAGACGCTGATCGCGATAATCTCACTCGCTCTATCGATGGCACCATTGCTGGGGCAACCTATTCAGCGACGACCGTGGGTACTCGTTTCAACGATACCGCGCGTGGTGACATCGACTTGGTCGATATTACCGTCGCTGCGCAGTCTGCGGATGGCCGAGGACAGCGAACATTTCGGCAAAGTCTTGCCGTGATGCCTTTGATTCGTTCAGCACCAGATGTCCCCATCGCGATTCGAGGTGCGATGAATGTTTCCGGTAGCTTCCAAGTGGTGGCGAATCCGAATGGTGGCGGCGACGGCGTACCTTTGTCAATCTGGACGAGTGACGATGTCGACATCAATGGCAATGGCACGACCTGTGGGCAACAAGAGTTTGATCAGGGCAACTGTGCTTCATTGCCGTTTAGCGAACGCGGTGATCATGGTGTCGATATACTCGATAACGATCCAAACTTCCCCGACGATTTGATGATGTATTTATTCGGTATTGAGGAAGCCAATTGGACTGACTTAAAAGCCATGGCGACGGCTGAATATGAAAATTGTGACAGCTTAAATGCAGCATCAACCGGACTCATTTGGATCTCGGGGCCCTGTGAACTCAGTTCGGGTCAAATTGGCACCGAGGAAAATCCTGTCGCACTCGTTATTCAGGATGGAGATTTTCGAATTAATGGCAGTATGCAAATATTCGGTATGGTATTTGCGTTTCGCACTCCCGGCAATATTGCGACATATGATTTCAAAATGAATGGTGGCGCGGTGATTCAAGGGGCGGTTATGGCGAACTTTGACCCCGATTTATCAAACGGTAATTTGACCGCGCGTTACAACGCACAAGTACTTCAAAATGTGGTGACTAACGACGCTTTTCGTCGAGTGTATCGCGTAGGAGGGAGTTGGCATGACTTCTAAAATCAATCGGATGCACGGACGCGGCTTTACCTTTGTAGAGCTCCTGGTAGCCCTGGTGATTATTGCGGTGGGTGTGGCTGGTTTGGTAAGTTTACAGCGCACTTATTTGCAAAGTTCAGTACGAGCGGCAGAACGCACCGAAGCGCTGGAAATTGCGCAGGAACGTTTGGAATTATTGCGATTTACCGAGTTTGAAGATATCGCATCGGGCACCGACACCGTAACTCGAGGCGACAAAACCTATGCTGTGACCTGGACAGCTGCGCCACAGTATTTTAATGGGGTGTGGCTGACAACCGGAGATGTTGGTTTACCGAGTCCGTTGCCGGCGCAGCCCGATGCCAAATCGGTTGCCATCGATATCTCTTGGACGACTCGCGGCGGCGGTGCTGAAACCGTTGCCATTGAGGCCTGGCTGGGAAGTATCACCGGTCGTGATGGTGGATTAGTCATTACCGAGCCTGCAGCACGCAGTGAGCCGCAAGTCACCTATAATCCAGGTGCTGCCCCTGAAGTAATCGCGGTGCGGTTGACTGATGATGACAATGCGAATTTGTTCCAAGTGAAAGAGACAACACGACCCACCCCGCAAGTCGAACGCAGTGGCGATAAATTATCCGTACGCTTTGATACGGTCACCTACGACGAAGCCACCCAAACGCAACGGGTAGAAGATTTTGTGACCGTGAATTGTAGTTGCACCATGCGTGGTTTTGGTGAGGGTGCGACGCCCAGTCGACTGATTCTCGAAGATGGTCGTTTGACGCTCGATCCCAACGGGAACCAGCAAGTCACGAAAATTTATGGTGAACCTCTAAATGTCGACCAATCTGAACTCTGTACGCAGTGTTGTCGCGACCATCATGACAATTCGGATATGGCGAATGCTGGTGTCGTTTACAAACAAGATGATAATCGCACACCCAGTGGTAATCACCGTCATTACACGCCCGAGAATATTTTTGGATTTTCAACCCGCGCAACCGTGGGTCAGAACTATGAAGAGTCTTGTCGGATGCGACGTATTGACGGTTACTATGCAATGTATCCGGACTGGCAATTGCAGGCGTTGACGGTAACGAGTGCGGAATACTTGATTAACGCCGCTGGCGCCGCCGCGTATACGGATTATGTACGCGCCGTAGTGCGGTCTTTGGTACTCGGTACGGCGTTACCGGCACCCCTATCGGACCGAGATATCTCGGTTGCTCCGGGGGCTTATCAAATGATCGGTCGCGGTATTTATTTGGATACAATGTCGTCCGAACATGTGCAAGCTGTGCGTACCGCGATCAATAATAACGAAGCCGACTGGATCAGCAAAGTGCCTTTTTATGAGGTGAATTTGACCTTACTCGGCGAATGGGCGGCATCACAACCGACGGTAGCGAGTGTGACCAATCAGCCCATTGAGACCATCGTCGACCCAGAGAATAACTATTATGGAACCTATTCTCGTGGTCGAGTACAGGCTCAAACCAGTGGGCAGTCGATCGTTGACATTGATGTGATGGGTGGCAATGCTGGCGTGCTCGGCAGCGACCCGTTGCATCCGCTCGAATCCTCGACCGCGCAGTCAAGCAGCTTAACGGTAACGGTTGATAGCCAAGCCGGGGATGGCGGCGGCACGGCATTGTTCTCGGTGACCGGAGAGGTCAATTGTTTGTTAATGCAAAACGGTCGCTATCGCTCGTGTACCAATCGCTATTACAACAGTGTCAGTATTACCACTAGCGATCTGAACATCAGTTGCACCTACTCGAAACAAGGGAACGCGGATACGGGCTCATACTCCTGCTCGGGTATTCCAGCGGGAACCAGTTTTACTATCTCGTTTAGTAGTGATGCCGGTGGGGTGTTCCAACCGAGCACGATAACGGTGTCGGATTTACAGCAAAACGAGCAGTACAACGTGCTGATGACGGTGGATTAATGTGGTAGCATTGGCGGGTCTTTGACGTAGCACGAGCCTAGCGATTGAATGACCAGCCCTGACAATGTCATACCCAGCACGGTTGCACAGCAAACGGCAGCCGACATGCTACTGCATGCCCAGCAACTTAGTTCGACCCGCGCGAACAGGCTGCTGTTCCGTGATCTCGAACTGAGTGTAGCAGCAGGGAGTGTTTTATATGTCGCTGGTCCGAATGGCTCGGGAAAGTCGACGTTGCTGCGGATGCTGGCCGGTTTGTATGCGCCCACGACAGGAATCATCTCACGTTTTGCGACAGATGATGCTGAAATTTGGCAGCGTCAGACCCTCTTCATTGGCCACAAACCGGCGGTCAAACAAGCCTTGACCGCGCTTGACAATGTCCACCTGCAAGCGCAACTCGATGGAGCCAAGGTTACAGACCCATGGCAGTTGCTCGAGCGCGTCGGACTTTTAGGCTTAGAGGATATTCCAGCACAACAACTCTCGGCAGGACAACAACGACGTATTGCCCTGGCGCGTCTTTGGTATAGTCAGGCACAATTGTGGATTCTGGATGAGCCGTTTACTGCGCTCGATTATGCCGGTATCGAATTATTGCAAGCACGTTTTGCTGAGCACTGTGCTCAAGGCGGCGCCTTAGTCTTAACTTCACATCAGCCTTTAACCTGGCAACCAGCTCACTTGCAAACCCTCACATTAAGTGGGGCGCTGGGGAGTGCAGAGCATGAATAAGGTGTCGACTTGGCAAGTGATTCAAACCGTCATCGCGCGCGATTGGCGAGTCGCCATGCGGCGACGCAGTGACATCTTGAATCCGTTGTTATTTGTGTTGATGGTGGTGACCTTGTTTCCGTTGGCTGTGGGACCGGGATCCGATATTTTAGGTCGCATTGCAGCCGGGGTGATTTGGGTCGTCGCGTTGCTGTCATCATTACTCGGGTCGGAGCGTTTGTTTCGTGATGACTATTTAGATGGCACCTTGGAACAACTGGTGTTACTACCTACGCCACTGGCCGTAACTGCATTTGCCAAAATTATTATTCATTGGTTGCTGAGTGGGTTGCCACTGGTGATCTTAACGCCGGTTTGCGCGTTATTATTAAAGTTACCTGTGGACGGCTGGGCAACCCTGATGCTGACCTTGTTGTTGGGAACGCCGATCTTGAGTGCTCTGACCGCCATAGGCGCAGCGCTGACCGTTAGTTTAGGTCGTGGTGGTGCGTTGCTGAGCTTATTGTTACTACCACTGTTTATTCCGTTAATTATCTTTGCCAGTGCTGCGGTAGAGGGTGCATTAGTGGGTGCTCCGGTGTTGGGACAAGTGTTATTATTAGCTGGTTTGATGGTTTTAACCTTAACTTTAGCACCGTTAGCGGTAGCGGCTGCGATTCGAGTGAGCGTGAATTAATATGTGGCGATGGTTACACCCCTACGCAAAAGGCGAAGCAACGTAT
>DASSWH010000020.1:0-5211 GCA_035705175.1 Pseudidiomarina sp. | reverse complement strand
CTTCAAGCAACTGGTTAAAGTCGACACTATCAGTAGGCATCTCAGCGCTGCCAATACTTGCCTGAATCGAAATCAATCGATCGTTATATTTTAATGGCTGAGTTAACGCATCATGAATGCGAGCGGTAAACGCGGCAAGCTGATCGCTCTTGTCGAATGGCAGCAGTAACACCGCGAACTCGTCACCACCAATTCGAGCGACCGTGTCCGTGCTGCGAGTTGCACCCTTCAAGCGTTTGGAGAACTCTAAGATCATGGCATCACCGGCTTGGTGACCTAGCTCGTCATTGACCTGCTTTAAACCGTCCAAATCAAGCATCAACAACCCCAAAGAGGTGTAACCTAGTTCGGTTTGTTGATGACTATTTTTGAGGTTATCCATAAATAGCGAACGATTTGCTAACCCCGTTAATGAATCGTGGGTAGCGCGGTAAACTAATTTATCAATATCGTATTTCACTGAATAATACATACTGGCTGCTACTAAATCACATAGCATGCCGATGGCTTCGATATCATCCTCTGAAAACTTATCAACACTCGTCGACATCGCTTTTAACACACCCACTGTGGTGTCTTGAAAGGTAAGCGGTAATACAATCATTGAGCGCAAATTCATCCGCGCGCAAGCCGCCTTGTCAACGCGGTCATCAGTCAGACAATCGGAGCAATGTAAGATCTCGCCTGTATGCACGCAGTGACCCGACAAACTAGATTTCATATCAAGACGCAATCCCAAGTGCGGCTCTGCAATTCCGGAAGCGGCGCGATAGACCATCTGTCCATCTTCAGCTAATTCGATGGCAGCACCTTCAGCACCCACCAATGGAAGCGTTTCTTCAACCACGAATTGCATGACTCGACCGAGGTCGAGCCCAAGCTTGGCGGTTTCAGATTGAATTTTGATAACTTGTTTAAGTTGCTGTTGTGAAGGCATAGTCGTTCTTTAAGTCGGTCCTAGCGCTCCTAAAACTTACGCTTTTTGATTTTGATGTCTCAACACTATGAAACACCTCACTCTATTTCGCAAGCTAGGGTCCATCTTACTGAGTGACTCTGGTGCTGACCTGCATGTTCGTTTACCCATTGAATTCCGCAGCGAAGGCATTGACCGTCTCAATGGACTTCAGGAGAACCTCTTTCGCCGCTTCGAGCTGCTTGAGATGCTCGTCATCAAGGTTCCCATAGCGCTTTAGGATCTCAATTTGATCGAGATTATTCTGATAGAGAGCAGCCCGCACTTCGGCCGAAATTCTCTCCGTACCCGGTTCAACCTTACTAAAATTATTCTCCAGCTCCTCTCGATTCATCGGTTCTCGGCTCTTCATCTGAGCCATCACCATGTTGACTGGGAATTCACCAAATTCGAGATTGTCTAGCTCGCCATTCTTGTCCCGCATGATCAGGCCTGTTAGCGAAGCATTACCCAACAGCAGGCTGCTATCGAGCATGTCTTGATGATCTTCGGGGCCAAAGCCAACGCGGTTATACCACGTATTCAAAACCTCGGGTTCATCAACCATCAAAACCAACTGAGAGTTCATATCATCACGATGCAATTCAGCGCCTGCTGCAACAAAACGATTAAAATGCTCAACCGATAGATTACCTTGCGAAAACATAACGGCCATACCCATTGGGCTCAAAGCACGATTCCCGCCATATTCGAACAGCCGCTCATCAATGCTGATGAGGCCGCTTTCAATTAATAGCAATGTATTCTCGATAACCGCTTGAGCATCAGCGCTGTACTTCATTAGCGCCGTCATCAAATCCTCGCCGCTTAGCTCAGCTAGAGCGGCTAGTTCCGCTGGAATTTGTGCTGTTGGTGCAGATTCTGACGTTACTGTAGTTTCACTCGATTCTATTTCAGCTGCCGGAGACTCCGTCACTTGTTCCACTGTGTTAGTAGGGCTCGAAGGTTGAGCTTCCGATGAAACTACTGCTGCCGATTGCGCGCTGTCGCTGGTCAGCGAGATATATATCCCAACGGCCAACATCAACGCGACTACTACACCTATTACTGCTTTCATTATTCACTTTCCCTTACTTTGCAGAGCTACTCACCACTATGCGTTCTCAGTATCTCTTTAAGTTCTTCTAGTTCATCTTTGTATCGCTCGTTCGCAGCTATGACCTGTGTTCTTTGCTTTTCTGAGAGTTCTGCGTACTGAAGCAGAATCTCAGTTTCATCAACGATATTTTGGAGTCTTGGTATCAAAAACGACTCGGCCAGTTTTAGTTCTTTTTCATCTGCTGCGGCAAGCTCGTCATTAAGTTCTTGTAATTCAAGTGGAGCAATTGCTTGAATTCGTATAATTGATCCTTCGATCGCATCGCTCGATAACTTTATGCCATCAAGCTCACCTTTTTTATCCTCAAGAATGATCTCTGCAAGAGTCAGGTTGCCAGTTTTTAGCGAATTGTTCAGCAACTGTTCATGATCTTCTGGACCAAAGGCTGCAGTTTCATACCATGCCTCAATCACATCAGGACTTTCCATACTTGCCATCATCTGTTTGCTGAGCTTGTCATTCTGCAACGTAACCCCAGCATCCAAAAACCGATGGAACTGATCCAGTGTAAGCTGACCTTGTGACAAACCAACGGCCAATAGAAACGGTGTCATTGCCTGACTATCGCCAAGTTCAGCGATACGTTTATTCACATCAATACGGCCGCTTTCAATCATCACGAGTAAGTTCTCAATACTGGTCTCCGTATCACCGCTATGCTGCAATAGAGCCATCGCAAATTCTTGACCTGTCAGCTGGGCGATACGATCGAGCTCAGGATCTTCCTCCACCGAGTCGTCTGCACCCTGTAACGGTTCGGTAGATGCCACAGCAGCTTTATATTCGACGTCCGTTAAAGCCTCTTGGGGAACAGTGCCACGAACTTCTTGCTCGAGCTCCGAAGGGCTGCTCACCAACGAAATATAGACCCCAACGGCCAACGTTAAAGCGACCACAATTCCAACGATTACTTTCATTCTAAACATTCCCTTGAGATGTATTTGGAGTTTTTGTTTGTTGCGAACTTGTTGAAATGTGACCATACCTGATTCCACCGGCCAAATGCCAGTGGAAACCAGGAATAATTAGGAATATTGAGGAATAATTAGGAATTATTTGGCGGCGTAAGCAACCATGACTTCATTGCGGCGGAAAAAGGGTAGTGTCCATGGTGGGTCATAGCGCGCCAACTCTGGAGCTGACAAAGTTTCTAATTCACGTTCCGCAATAAACGCCATCAGCTCTGCCGTTTTCTTGGCGACCTTTTCCTCACCCGCTAGCCCAGAAAATTGAATAACAGCGTAGTACTTTTCAGGGATTTCGCGCAACTTCACCGCGTCATTATTCGGAGCCGGCAAGGTTTCCATGGTGTACCGACTTGGCATGACAAAATGCACGCGCCAGCGACCCTCTTGCTCTTCCATGGTTACCGGAGCTGTCATGCTAATTTTTTTCGATTCGGGTTCCATAGTAACCGGTGCGGTCATTGGAATTTCGCGTGAACCACCTGCAAGGGCTGTATTATTACCGAAGATATAATCCGCAATGAGCCGAAAGCCCTTGCCAGAGGCAACATCCATCGACCCATCAACCCAGGTTTCTGCCACTATCATGGGTTCATAAAGGCGCAGCTCAATATCACCAAACTTGCCGACCACTTCGTATTTCGGCTCTTCTGTAGCCATTGCCGTGCCCACCATAGTTAGCGTTATCAATGCCATCAACCAACGTATCAGCATACCTTTACCTATTGCTTCAATTGTACATGGCAACTAATACGTTAAGCGTGGGTTCTTAGCTCAAGTTAGTTCGCAGTTTTCGCGTGCTCGGCAAAATGCTCTCGGGCTTCTGCCAAAACTTTCTCCTGTGCAACAAGGTCACTTCGCACTAAATCTTTCGCATTGTCGAGATCGCTCCGCTCAGCTATGGTCAAATCGCCATATTCTTTGAGCATTTCAATCCGAGCAATACTGCCGTGGTGCTGAGCAATTAACGCCTCAAGCATAGCGTCGCCATACTCAAATTTCTTCAGTGAATCTAATAAGTTGTCTGTATCTGCAGGTTTTGCGTTTCTATAATTGCGTAAATATCTTTGGACCTTACTTTCAGATAATTGCACCTGATCGAAACGGCCACCTTTGTCCTCCCACACCAACTCCGCTAGCTTCGCATTTCCCCTAAATAGTGCTTGGTCAAACATCGCTTGATGGTCTTCTGGACCCAAGCCCGCTTCGTCATACCAAGTTTCGAGAATATCTTTATTCATGACAAAACCGATGACATTTTCGTTGTAATCATTACGCTGCAGCGTTGCGCCTAAGTCCAAAAATCGTTGGAACTGTGCTGTTGTCATAGTGCCGCGACTAATTTCAAATGCCATCCAAATGGGTGTGTATGTCTCGTTCCCCACAATCCATTCTAACGGTTCATTAATGCCTATATGTTGCTCTTCAATCAAAGCCAGCAGCAAATCTATGCGTTTAGACAAATTAGGCGTATGACGAACCAGCGCAATGCCCAACTCGTAACCTTGAATATCGATAAATGGCGTTAAATCCAGTTGTTGGGATGGGGGCTTTGGGGACTCGACGGATTTTGGCTCGGCCAGTGTTGGTTGCTCTTGTTGCACAACCGGCTGCACAGTCTGCGCGGTACTAACCGCTGGCTCTTCTGGCGCGTCAAACCGCCAACCATAAGCAGCCACTCCAATGACCAATACAATCAGTACAACAATCCATTGTTTCATAGGCATCCTTAACCAAACCTCATCATTTATGCGGCGCTGAGGGGCTTAATTTTATCTAGTTCATCTTTCAGAGATTCGTTGGCATGCCACAGATCAACCGCGCGTTGAGCGTTGAGCCAAAACTCTGGCGAATTACCAAATAGCCGGCTTAACCGAACAGCCATTTCAGGACTTACCGCTCGACGCTCCCGCATGAGTTCATTGATAGATTGACGCGATACGCCCAAAGCTCTTGCAAGCTCGGCAATCGAGAGTTGGTAATCTGGCAAAAAATCTTCCCGCAACATCTCACCCGGATGCGTTGGCTTGCGTTTCATGACCGTCTTATCAAAAGTCATCGTGAACTCCTCATTAATGATAGTCACAAATTTCAACATCGAAGGCGTCTCCATCTTCAAACCTGAAGCAAATCCTCCATTGACTGTTAATCGAGATAGAAAACTGTCCAGC
>DASSWH010000019.1:0-14741 GCA_035705175.1 Pseudidiomarina sp. | reverse complement strand
GCCAGTTATTTCGGTTTAAGTGCGCTTGATCCTCGCCCAGGGGGCGAAATGATTGAAGTAGTCAGCCTGCTCAATGCAGAAGGCTTACAGCGCATCGTCACCGGCTTAGTAACGAACTTCACTGGCTTTACCCCGCTGGGTACCGTGCTGGTTGCGTTACTGGGTGTCGGTATTGCTGAACGTTCAGGTATGTTATCCGCGTTAATGCGCGGTTTAGTGATGAATGCGCATCCACGCGTGGTAACAATAGCAGTGGTCTTTGCTGGAGTAATTTCGAATACTGCAGCCGAACTTGGCTACGTCGTATTGGTCCCGCTGTCCGCAATGATATTTCACTCTCTTGGTCGTCACCCATTAGCGGGTCTTGCTGCAGCGTTCTCAGGTGTATCTGCCGGTTATAGTGCAAACCTTCTGATTGGAACGGTCGACCCGCTGTTGGCAGGTATTACCACTAAAGCGGCTAATTTGATCGACCCCGAATATTATGTGGGACCCGAAGCCAATTGGTATTTCATGTTTATCTCGACATTCTTGATTGCCATCATGGGTACCTTTGTCACCGAGAAGATTGTCGAACCCAAACTTGGTAAATATGATCCAAAGGAAGCGACCATCAATCTCAGCGAGCAAAAAATTGAGTCGCTGACGGCGGAAGAGAAGAAAGGACTACTTGGAGCCGGCTTGAGCTTCCTTATTCTGGGTATTCTGTTGGCGCTGACCATAGTTCCAGAATGGGGTATTTTGCGGAATCCAGAAACTGGTGAGGTCGCCGGTTCACCTTTCCTTAAAGGCATCGTGGCATTTATTTTCATTACCTTCGCCATTCCAGGCTTTGTTTATGGTCGCATCACCAAGGTCATGCGTTCTGATCGTGATGTAATCGATGCGATGTCAGAAAGCATGAGCACCATGGGAATGTATATTGTCTTGGTCTTCTTTGCCGCCCAATTTGTGGCCTTTTTTGGTTGGACAAATTTTGGCAGTATTCTCGCAATTAAAGGCGCAGAGTTTCTGCAAACGGCAGGACTGACAGGACCTTCTGTCTTTATCCTGTTTATTTTGATGTGTGCATTCGTCAACTTGATGCTGGGCTCAGCCTCGGCACAATGGGCAATCACGGCACCTATTTTTGTGCCGATGTTAATGTTGATTGGTTATGCACCGGAAGTCATTCAGGCGGCGTATCGTATCGGCGACTCGGTCACCAATATCATCACCCCGATGATGAGTTACTTTGGCCTGATTTTAGCCGTTGCGGTGAGGTATAAGAAAGATACGGGTATCGGCACCATGATCGCGATGATGCTGCCTTACACGATCTTCTTCTTGATTGGCTGGAGTGCACTGTTCTTCATCTGGGTATTCGGCATGGATATGCCAGTGGGACCAAGCGCCCCAACGTTCTACACCCCTTAAAAACTAGTGAATAGTGAACGGTGAATAGTGAACAGAACAAGATGGTGAATAGTGAACAGAACTACGTTTTGATCGGTTCACTGTTCACTGTTCACTTGTCCACTTGGTCTCATCAGTGTGTAGAGCGTGACGGCGGCGAGACCGCAGCAGCCCATTACGATTGCCATTCCCAGTGGTGTCCACTGGCCCACGATATTGACCACGGCCGATACGATTCCAGCGATCAGAAACTGCAATGAACCGGTAACGGCTGAGGCCGCGCCTGCCCGTTCTTGCTGCTCAGCAAGCGCGCCAGCCATCGCATTGGGAAATACCATACCCAAAGTGCTGATATAGAGAAATAGCGGGATTAAAACCGCCCAGAAGCCCCAGTCCATAAATCCTGCAATCAGCAATACCGACGCAATCACACCCAGCACCGGCAACGACTTATTGAGAATTTTACGCGAATCACGTCGCCGCAGCAGCCATGCATTCAATTGTGCCATGCCAATAATGCCGATGGCATTCGCGCCGAATAGCCAACTATAGTGCTCCGGAGACAGTCCAAAATGATCTATAAAAACGAGTGGTGAGCCGGAAATATAGGCGAATAAACCAGACTGAGCGACGCCACCCGCCAGTGAATAGCGTAAAAAACTTGGATCGCGCAAGACACTCCAATAAATCGGCAAACTACTACGAATCCGCACCGCTGGATTTGGCAAACGTGTCTCAGGTAAGCGCACGTGAATGAGTGCTAAGCAAGCAACCGCAAGCACCGCAATAACGATAAAAATCGATTGCCAACCAAAGAATTTGGTCACATACGCGCCCGCCAATGGTGCCAAAATCGGCGCAATTCCCATCACCAGAATCAAGAATGAGAAGACTTGCGCAGATGCCTGCGGTGTATACAAATCACGCACCATGGCACGAGCAATCACCAAACCGGCACAGGACCCAATGGCTTGGAAGAACCGTAACACAATCAATGACTCTAAATTCGGTGCATAGGCACAGGCTAACGAGCTGGCAATATACAGGGCTAGACCAAAATACAGGGGCGGCTTACGACCAAACCGGTCAGCCACGGTGCCATAGAGCAACTGCCCAATAAACAAGCCAAGAAAGAACGACGTGAGTGAGAGTTCGACGCGATGGGAATCAGTCTGATAACTCGCAGCGATGTCTCCAAACGCAGGCAAATACATGTCGATCGACAATGGGCCGAACATCGTCAACAAGGCCAGCACGATAACCGTTAAGTCAAATCGTGCCTTATCTGAGACTGCGAAGCGCGCGGTCACGAGCCAGACTCATAGCGCTGCGTGCTATGATCGGTGGGTCGTTTTATTGTTTTTGTTGTACGGATCCAGTCGACAAAAGACTGCGCATAATTGACATAGGTATCGGTGACTTTGCCAGCAAGCTCGAGTTCGCCGAGTAAGCGCCAGCCATCGCTGCCACCCGCCAAAAAACTATTGGTAATCATGGTGTACGTCTGCGTGTCATCCAAGGGTTGCCAATTACCCTCTTGCCACACCTGAATAGCACTAAAGCGCGAACCAAACTCCGCAGTTAAATCGACATCAAAACGAATACCTGCGCCATGTGGATAAGCGCCATCAGAGCCGGAATCAGACAACGCATAATCCAATGCTTGTTCGAGCACGGTATGTAACTCTGCGCCGGTTATTTGTACTTCTACTAGTGTGTTTGCGAACGGCAACAACCGGTAAGCGTCAGCAATGGTGAAATCACCGGGTGCGATCTCTGCTCGCACGCCACCGCCATTTTGCAGCGCAAAGTCAGCTTGCGGTGCACTCGCTAAAAAGGCTTCAGCGACCACACGATGCGCATCGGACTGGCGACCAATACCACAACTATCACTGGTGGCTGGGCCCATGCGGCGCAAACAAAGGCGCTCTTCAACCGTGCCAATAACTTCCGTCGTCAATGAATCGAGTTGATCTTGAAACGAGACAATCAGCTTTTTGGCTTCGGCTTGCTCGGCAATAGCTGCAAACTGCGGTAATTCGGCGATAGCAGAGGGTGCATCTTCGGCAACCAACACATGTGCTTGACCGCCGCATTTAGCGACATCGTCACCCGCGAATTCAATCACCATCTCGCCTACCGCTTGGCTGTATTCCCACGCGTGACCAATACACACAAGCTGATTATCGGCATTCATCACCGGCATGGGATACGGACCTACAGCATTCAAGCCATGCTTGGTGTAGTCGCCCAACAAGGTATGCGAATCACCGCCAATGATAAAATCAACGGCAGGCAATCGAGCCGCTAGATCTAAATCATTTTTGTATTGAATGTGCGTCAGTAAACCGATCTTCTCAATACCTAAGCCTTGTAACTCACGAATGTAATACAGTGCCGTTTCGTACTCGTCAGCAAACTCAGTGGTGCGGTCGGGCTGTGATGACTGTTTGGTTTTCACCGCAATATCCAAACCAATCAAACCAACCCTCTCACCACCACGTTCAAATACAGCGTAGGGTTTAAAGCTATCCCAACGAGTCTTTTGTGTCAGCGCAGAAACACCCACTTCCGGTTGCACGTTGGCTCCCAATACCACCGTCGCACATTCGCTTAACGACAAAAAGTCTAGGAACTGCTTTAGACCACTATCACCGTTATCGAATTCATGGTTGCCCAATTCCATCGCATCAAAACATACATGGTTCATCAAGGCTGCATCGGCCTCCCCTTTAAACAAGGTGTAAAACAGGGTGCCAGTAATTGCATCACCCGCATGCAGCGTCAGCATGTTCTGGTGACGTGCACGAATCACCTCAATCTGAGCGGCAACACGAGCAAAGCCACCGGTTTCGACCTTATAGGTTTCTGTTCCGACCGTAATAGAACGATTTGAAGTCGGCAGCAAATGCGAATGATGGTCGTTGATATGTGCTACCGCTAGGGTATAGGGCTGCGGCTCATTCGGTGTACCCGAGCAAGCGGCTAAGACAATAATCAACGAACTAATCAGAAATGGTTTCACGAGGTCACTTTTTTACAATGGAGCGTATGAGGAAGAATGAGCAGACCCGACTCACGTGCGTCAATCGGGTCTGTTCTGGGATTTACTTCACGAGGCCAATTTCACGGAGGCGCTCGAGTAAAAAGTCATGCGAGCCAATCGCTTCAAATCGCTTCGGGTTTTCGTCACTAATGCAGCTGTCTAACGGATCAATCATAAAATCCGGATTGAAGTGCAGGAAGAACGGAATCGAATAGCGCGATTTGCTATTGAACGGCGCTGGCGGATTTACCACACGATGCGTCGTTGATGGCAACACACCATTGGTCAAGCGTTGCAGCATATCGCCGACGTTACAGATAATCGCACCTTCAATAATGGTCACTGGAATCCATGAACCATCTTTGGCTAACACTTCCAAACCGGGCTCACGTGAGCCAATCAACAAAGTTAGAACATTGATATCTTCATGTGCGCCAGCGCGAACTGAAGGCGTGCCTTCATCAATAATCGGCGGATAGTGCAGCGGGCGTAAAATAGAGTTACCCAGTTGCACTTTGTCACGGAAATACTCGCGCGGCTGCTTCAGGTATACTGCCAAGGCGTCTAAAACCTGCATTCCCAAGTCATCGAGAGCCTCATACAAGCGCAGGATCTTGGTTTTAAACTCTGGCATTTCTTTTGGCCAGATATTTGGCGTCAATTGTGGGTATGGTGGCTCGCCTTCGATTTCACGACCCACATGCCAAAATTCCTTCAAATCAACATGCTTCGCATCTTTAGCTATTTCAGTTCCAAATGGCGTATAACCGCGTGCGCCGCCACCACCTGGTATGTGATATTGCTTTTTCACATCCTCTGGCAATGCAAATAGCTCACGACAAATATCCAAGGCTTCGTTAATCAGCTGTTGATCCACGCCATGATTGGTTAACGCAACAAAACCATTCTTTTCATAGCCTTCACCAACCGTTTGCGCGAAGGTTTCAAAATTCTTGCCATAGAGGCTCATATCAATATGTGGAATTGACTTCATCATTAGCTTTCCAAATGCTCTCAATTGGGTGTATATGCTACGTATTTCGGCGCTTTTGCACAAGCTGAAAGCGTCGAATATACGACAGTTAACGCCAAGCCTACAGAGTAAAACTCACGTAAACCCGCTGTTCTCTCGAGACTAATCTCGTCACACTCCAATTCAGGTTTTATCAACAGTTCCACCGACAAGGAGTAATTCATATGAATTTACGTTCTGGAGTAGTCACGGGATTAATCGTGTTAGGCAGCAGCGTTGTCTGCATGAATGCGGCTTTCGCTCAACAAAGCGGCTCACCGCAAACTGTTCCTGCCTACGATTACATTGGTCTGCAGTTAAATGATCACGACCAAGGTGATGATAGCCTCTCAGTTCATGGTAGCTATAGCTTCCAAAATCCGTTTTTTGTCAACGGCTACTATCGTAATCTCGATTCCGATAACTTTGGTAGTAATCGCCATGCTTACAGTATTGGTTTCGGTCGCTATTGGTGGCTCGATAACGGCATTGGCAATGGTCTTTGGTTTGACGTACAAGGTCGTTTAGGTCGTATCGATTTCGGTCAAGCAGACACTAATTTCTGGGGTGTGGATGCCAATCTACGGCAGCGCATCGACCAATTCGAAATCTACGGTGGTATTGGCTACCGCGATTACAGTGATGCCGGCGATGATACGGTATATCAATTTGGTCTAGATTATTACTTAAATTCTGACTTTTCAGTCGGTGTAGGCTATGAAGATAGCGAGTTTGGCGATGGCCTGCGGATCAAAGCAAGCTACCACTTTTAACGTTTGACCAAAGCGTCTAGTGACGTTTTTCCACCAAATCAGGTATGCTGTGGCATCAGTCGCATGGAGCACGGAATCAGGAGTCCACGATGTCACAGCTACCTTCCTTTCTACAGATGTATCGCGAGCTTATCGGCACTCCGTCGGTATCCTGTCTCGATCCAAGTTGGGATACTTCCAACTTCGGTGTGATTGATAAACTTTCCATGTGGTTACGCGCACTTGGCTTTCAAGTCTCCGTGAACGAATTAGAGCGGCAGCGCGGTAAATACAACCTGTTAGCATCCTATATTCCAGCGGGTAGTTCCGGTGGACTGCTCTTAGCTGGCCATACCGATACCGTGCCATGGGACGAAGGTCGCTGGACTCGTGATCCCTTCGAACTCACTGAAGCTGATGGCAAACTTTATGGCTTGGGCAGTGCTGACATGAAAGGATTTTTTGCTTTTGTTCTAGAGGCACTCCGCCATATCGAACTCAAGCAGTTGAAAAAGCCCTTATACATTTTGGCGACTGCCGATGAAGAAACCACTATGGCGGGTGCGCGCGAACTGAACAAGTTTGGTCAACTAAAGCCTGATTTTGCGATTATTGGTGAACCCACACAGATGACCCCCGTGGTGATGCACAAAGGACATTTAACCGAGAGTATCCGAGTCACCGGAAAGAGCGGTCACAGTTCCAACCCAGCTGCTGGGATCAATGCGATTGAAGTGATGCATGACGTGATCACTGAACTGCGCGAGTTACAAAGCCACTTTACAAAGCATTACCATGATGGTCATTTTGCAGTGCCCTACCCAACTCTCAACTTCGGTAATATTCATGGTGGTGATGCTGCGAATCGTATCTGCGCGTGCTGCGAGATGCACATTGATCTGCGCCCGTTACCGGGGATGAAGATGAATGAGCTTTATGGGCTGATTGATGAGCGTCTCGCCACGGTCAATGCAAAATATCCAGGCGCGGTTTGTCTTGAGCACATGCACGATCCCATTCCGGGCTATGCCTGTGCGGCCGACGCTGCCATCGTATCCTTGGTTCAAGAAGTCACTGGAAATGCTGCCGAGCCCGCTAATTACTGCACCGAAGCGCCATTTGTACAAGACTTAGGTTGCCAGACCATTGTGATGGGCCCAGGTTCTATTGCGCAAGCGCATCAACCCGATGAATTTATTCAGCTCGATGAAATTGCGCCAGCGCAAGCACAACTGCGCACTATTGTGCAGCGGGTTTGCGGTTAGCCAGCGCACGAGATACTGGCGCAAAGCTCTGCCGATGAATACCACAAGGTCCATGCTCAACTAACGCTGCTAGGTGCTGTGGCGTTGGATACCCTTTATGCTTCGCGAAATCATACTCTGGATGTTGTTGATGCCATGCCAGCATTTGCCGATCACGTTCAACTTTTGCCAAAATCGACGCCGCACCAATACACGCCTCAATACCATCACCACCAACAATAGCTCGCGCAGGCACACTGAGTTTAGGTAACTTGTTACCATCCACCAATACCATTGACGGCGCTATGGGTAATGCTTCCACTGCGCGTTGCATCGCCAACATTGACGCCTGCAATATATTCACCACATCAATTTCATCCGCATTACATTGAGCAATCGCCCAATACAATGCGCGCTCTTTAATGAGTACACTGAGCGCATTACGCTTCTTCTCAGACAGCTTCTTTGAATCGTTGATGCCCTCGATGGGCTGGTTTGGATCGAGAATGACCGCTGCCGCAACAACAGGTCCTGCAATCGGCCCTCGTCCGGCTTCATCGGTACCACATATCATCTGTTCCATGCTCAAGCATATCCGTGGTTGTGTCTGAAGGTGCTTTGTATGATACTTTCGTCGAATAACAATTTCGAACGAAAATAAAATTAAAACTAACAAGGGAACGTTCTCATGTCCGAAGCTGCAGAAAATACCTTGCTCAACCGCATCCTCGACAAGGTCGAGAAGGTGGGCAACAAACTCCCCGACCCAGCGGTCATGTTTTTCGGTCTACTGATCATTGTTTGGGTGCTCAGTTGGGCATTGTCAGGCGTTAGTTTCGACGCCATCCACCCACTGACAAACGAAAATGTCGGCATCAAAAACTTGCTTAGCGGCAGTGAAATGGCTGACTTCCTCGCCAATATGGTCAATACCTTTATGGGCTTTGCACCACTTGGCGTCGTGTTAGTCGCTATGCTTGGGGTCGGAGTTGCTGAGCGCAGCGGCTTTATCAACGTCGCGATTAAACTCATGTTGAACGTGACCCCCAAAGTATTACTGACTCCGGTACTTATTCTGATTGCGATTGTATCGCACACTGCAGTCGATGCGGGTTATGTCCTCGTGATTCCGCTTGGCGGCGTCATTTTCTATGCTGCAGGGCGACATCCTCTCGCGGGTATTGCGGCAGCTTTCGCAGGCGTATCTGGTGGTTTTAGTGCAAACTTTGTCCCATCGGCTATCGATCCACTGTTACAGGGATTTACTCAGTCAGCAGCGCAAATTTTAGACCCATCGATTCAACTCAATCCGCTGAACAATTACTTCTTTACCGCTTCATCTTCATTAATTGTTATGTTTGTTGGTTGGTATTTGACCGACAAAATCATTGAACCACGGTTGAATAAGAACGCAAAAATTGACGGCGATAAAGACGATATGCCGATGTTGGAGGAAGTCTCTCCACGTGATCGCAAAGCGTTTTACGCCGGGGTATTGACGATGGCTCTTGGCTTAATCGCCTTGTATTTTTCTGCTTCCGCAGAGAATACACCGTTAGCAGATCCAGTAACGGGTGAGCTTGCCTCGTTCACAGCGCCACTGATGCAAATGATAGTGCCGCTCATCTTCTTGCTGTTTATTATTCCCGGCGTTGTTCACGGTTACATTGCGGGAACCTTTAAGAACTCACAAGACGTCGTAGGCGCAATGACCAAATCAATGGAAGGTATGGCCTACTATATGGTCATGGCATTCTTCTGTGCGCTCTTTATTAAAGCGTTCGGCGACTCTGGTCTCGGGACCTTGCTGTCGATCAAAGGAGCACAATTCCTGAGCTCACTCGCACTATCAGGCGGCGTGACTATGGTTGGCATTATAGTTTTAGTCGCTCTAATCAATCTTTTCATTGGGTCTTCATCTGCAAAATGGGCGCTGATCTCACCTATTTTTGTCCCCATGCTTATGCAACTCGGCTATTCACCCGATCTAACGCAAGCCGCATATCGTGTCGGTGACTCGGTCAGTAATATCATTACCCCATTATTACCCTACTTCCCGCTTGTGGTGCTTTACTGCCAGCGCTATGTGAAGGGCACAGGTATTGGGTCGCTAGTTGCCATGATGTTACCGTTCACAGTGTCACTAATGGTCATTTGGTCAGCGTTCTTGATCATCTACTGGAGCTTGGGTATTCCATTAGGTATTCAATCGAGCTATGGCTATCCAGCAGGCTAATACCCATGTCCTACTACCAAGGTAAAGCCGTGTGGTTGACCGGTGCCTCTTCTGGCATCGGTCTTGCCATGGCCAAGCAACTTGCAGAGGCTGGTGCGCATTTGATTCTGACGTCACGCCGCGCCGAAGCCCTCGAAGCCGTTCGCCAAGACTTGGCGCACCCAGAGCGACATCGCGTGTTGGCATTAGACTTGAGCCAACCTGAGCAAGCGGCAACCACTGCTGCCGCTGAATTAGGTGACCACGTGATCGATATCCTCATCAACAATGCGGGCGTGTCGCAACGGTCGCTGATTCTGGATACTGATATGAAGGTGTATCGGCAACTGATGGAAATTGACTACTTTGGTGTCATCGCACTGACCAAGCTGGTATTACCGCGGATATTAGAACGTCAAAGCGGTCATATCGTCACGGTGTCATCGGTAGCAGGCAAAGTGGGTACGAAACTGCGGAGTGGGTATAACGGCGCGAAATTCGGTGTGATTGGCTTTATGGACTCACTGCGCGCTGAAACTTATGGCAAAGGTGTAACGGTCACATCCATTCTGCCCGGTTTTATCAACACTCAAGTTGCCCATAACTCATTAACAGGCGATGGCTCAGCACTGGGTCACGAAGATCCTGACAATGCTGGTGGCATTTCCGCCGAAAGTTGTGCCGCTCAATCGCTACAAGCCATTGCCAAAGGCAAAGCGGAAGTCGTTATCGGTTCAGGCTTATCCAAGCTAGCGCCGTTCTTACAGCGCTTCTTCCCCGGCCTAGTCCGCAACCTAGTCGCCAAACGCTAAAAAAAGGGCCATCCGGCCCTTTTTTATCTTCGCTTTTGTACTTTCTAGTGTTTGCTGTTCACTATTCCCTATTCACCATTCACTAGATCATATGTACCAGCATCGACGTCGGATCCTCGAGGAACTCCTGCCAACGCTTGTTGAATCGAGCAATAGTGCCACCGTCAATAATGCGATGATCACCGGACCAACTCGCCGTCATCATCTGCCTTGCAACCACGTTGCCGTCGGCATCAAAGCGCGGTAATGCCTGCACTTTACCTAATGCGACAATAGCCGCCTCAGGCTTATTGATGATCGGCGTTGCAACCGTGCCACCAATCACACCGATATTCGAGATGGTAATCGTGCCACCTTTCATATCGTCTTGCGCCACGCGGCCTTCACGTGCGGCTTGCGTGAGTCGTGTCACTTCGTTGGCAACATCAATAATGCTCTTGTTCTGCACTTGTTTAATGTTCGGAACGAGCAGACCAATTTTGGTGTCGACCGCCATACCAATATTGTGATCATCAAAGTAGGTGATCTCGGTACAATCGTCGTTCACTTGCGCATTCATCAGCGGGAATTCTTTCAGCGCTAATGACAATGCTTTGATAAAGAATGGCATCATGGTGATACGAATGCCTTGGTCGGCATAGCGCTCTTTCAATTGCTTCTGCAATGCCAACACAGCGGTAAGATCAAATTCATCGGCGTAAGTGAAGTGCGGAATGGTGCTCACCGAATTCATCATGGCCTTCGCCATTGCCGCTTTCACGCCACGAATCGCTTCTGTACGTTTACCACCTGCTGCTGGTGCACGAGATGTCGCAGCAGTCTGCGGCGCTGGTGCCGGCACTGCACCGCCATCGGCATACGCTTCCACGTCTTCTTTCATGACGCGACCCTTGGCACCTGAGCCTTGGATTTTGCTCAAGTCCACTTCCAATTCACGGGCACGACGGCGCACTGCAGGACTCGCAATCGCTTTCCCGCTTGTGACGCTCGGACCTGGTTTTTCTGAACGCTCAGAACTTGGAGCGGGTGCTTGCGATTGCGGCTGTGCTGCTGATGCGTCAGTATTCGAGCTGCTCTCCGAACGAACAGCGAACAATGGCTCGTGGACCTTCGCGATGTCGCCTTTCTTATAATACAGCTTCTCAACGACACCTGCTGCTTTCGCTGGAATTTGGACTAACGCCTTGTCAGTCATCACATCGACAACCGGCTGATCTTCTTCAATCGTATCGCCCTCTTGAACTTGCCATTCGACAATTTCACACTCGACAATACCCTCACCAATATCTGGCAAGATAAAATCTTCAACGGCACTGGACGATGCCGCTGGTGCTGGAGCGGGCGCAGGTTGTGGCGCTGGAGCACGCTCTGATGCACCCTCTGATGCACTCTCTGCA
The DNA here is from genome assembly GCA_035705175.1 of Pseudidiomarina sp. Taxonomy (GTDB): domain Bacteria; phylum Pseudomonadota; class Gammaproteobacteria; order Enterobacterales; family Alteromonadaceae; genus Pseudidiomarina. The sequence goes on along the minus strand of DASSWH010000019.1, from coordinate 2,868 downwards.
CCAGTGATAGCAAACAATGGCTCATGCACTTTCGCAATATCACCTTTTTGGTAATACAGCTTCGCGACTACGCCATCTTCTTTGGCAGGAATTTGCACCAACGCTTTGTCGGTCATCACGTCAACAACCGGTTGATCTTCCTTAATGGTATCGCCTTCTGCAACCAACCATTCGACAATTTCACACTCGACGATGCCTTCGCCAATGTCCGGTAAGATAAAATCTTTACTCATGATCAACGGCCTCTTAGTAATTCATCGACGCGTGTACCGCTTCGTACACTTTCAAATGGTCAACAAAGTATTCTTTCTCGTGGCACAGCGGATACGGTGTATCGAGACCGCACACACGCAGAATGGGCGACTCTAAGTACAAGAAGCATTCGTGCTGGATAGTCGCGGCCACTTCACTGGCAAAACCGTTGGTTAATGGCGCTTCTTGCGTCACCACTAAACGACCGGTTTTAAAGACTGACTTGGCAACCGTTTCGACGTCCCATGGCAAAATACTGACCAGGTCGATCACTTCACAAGAAATACCCGCTTCCGCCGCTTTGTCAGCAGCCTTTTCAGCCATCTCAACCTGGGCACCCCAAGCCACGATCGTGACATCAGAACCCTCACGAACCACGTCCGCTTTGCCAAGCTCAAGCGAGTACTCTTCTTCAGGTACTTCGCCTACGGATGCCCGATACAAACGTTTCGGCTCCATAAAGAGCACTGGGTTCGGGTCGAAGATCGAGCTCAGCAACAAGCCTTTCGCCATGTACGGGTTACGTGGCATGACAATTTTTAAGCCTGGCGTATGCGCAAAGTAGGCTTCAGGCGACTGTGAGTGGTAATGCCCACCGGCAATACCGCCGCCGTATGGAGTTCGAATCGTTAACCCACCGACATCAAACTCGTTACCTGAACGATAACGGAACTTGGCCGATTCATTCACGATTTGGTCGAACGCCGGGAAAATGTAATCACCGAACTGAATCTCGGCCACTGCATAACTACCTTGCGAGGCCAAGCCGTTCGCGAAACCAAGAATACCTTGCTCAACCAGTGGGGTATTAAAGTTACGATGCTTACCAAACTTCTCAGTGAGACCAGAAGTAGCACGGAACACGCCACCAAAAGAGCCTGTATCTTCACCAAAGCTGTACACCTTGTCGCTCTTTGTCATCGCGATTTCAAGGGCGCTGTTGATGGCCTGGAGTAAATTCATCTTCGCCATTATTCGTCACCTCCGTTCACACGCGACGCTGTTTTTGGATACGCATCTGGATATTTACGAATATGCGCTTTCAGCTCTTCGAGTTGTTGTTTGAGGTGCTTCGGAGGCGTGTCATACACGTCCTCTATCAATTCATCGATATGTGGTGCTGGAACCTTCTCAGCTTCTTTCAATGCCGCCAAGACCGCAGCTTTTTTCTTGTCGTAATTGGCTTGTGCGTCATCTTCATTGATCCAACCTTTCGCCAGCAACCATTTCTGGAAGCGCGCGACCGGATCTTTGGCACGCCATGAGTCTTCTTCCTCACGCGTACGATAGCCCGTTGGGTCATCAGATGTAGAGTGGCCGGCCATACGATACGACATGCCTTCAATCAACACAGGCTCATTCTCTTCAACGGCCAACTTACGTGCCAATTGTGTTGCGTGATACACAGCGAATATATCGTTGCCATCTACGCGAATCGTTTTCATGCCATACGCCACGCCACGTGGTGCAATACCGTCGCCAGCATACTGCTCGCCTTGAGACGGCGTAGAAATGGCATAACCGTTGTTACGGCAGAAGAAGATGACTGGGACTTTGTACACGGCTGCCATGTTCAGAGCAGCATGGAAATCGCCCTCGGATGCAGCGCCCTCGCCAAAGTAGCAAATGGTGCAGGTACCCGACTTATCCATTTTTTGACCGTAGGCATAGCCCGTGGCTTGTGGGATCTGCGTTGCCAGTGGGGAGGCAATCGTCATAAAGTTGAGGTCTTTGCAGCCATAATGCACCGGCATTTGGCGACCTTTGCCCAAGTCGCGCTCATTGGAGAACAACTGGTCCATAAACTGTTCAACGGTAAATCCACGAAACGCTAAAGCACCCTGCTCACGGTATTGGCCCATGATCATGTCATCGGCTTGCAGTGCTGCAGCAGAGCCAATACTGGCCGCCTCTTCACCCAGCGACGACAAATAGAAACTGATGCGACCTTGACGCTGAGCGGCAATCATCCGCTCATCAAGAATGCGAATAAACTGCATGGTATCGAAGACCTTCAAAGCCAGGTCTTTGTCCATGTCGGGTGCTTTCACACCTTTGTGCAAGGTGCCGTCCTCTTTGAGGATTTGCAGCATCGGAATTTTCAGTGCCGAGGCATCTAAAAACGCCGGCTTGGTCACTATTTCCAACTGGTGCTTAGTATCTTTCGCCATAACTTTCTCGTTGTAACAAAAATTGCGCTCACTTTACCTTTACGTCAACTGACATGCAAACGACGCAATCGCGAATTTCACGTGGCTGGTCGTAAAATCTACGCAACAGCCACAGCTCAGACCAGATCAAGCTCTGCGACCGGTAATTCGGTCACGGTCAACAATGCTCTCTGACCAATTGCCACATTGGCATTGGGAAAAATAATACGTTCTTGTGCTTGCTCGACGTGATACTCCGTGGTGCCGTCAACAGCGAGCAACTCCCCTCGTGAAAACGGAGTAAAATTCGCGACATCATCGGGGAAGTTCAAACGGAACTCAGTCTGAGTGCGATCGATCGTGCGACACACATCGAAAATATGATGTCGGCTTGCATCAAATTCTGGCAGAACGAGCTCGTCATTACTAACAAGCTGCCGGAACATATGGTCCGCTGCGGCAAACC
>DASSWH010000018.1:0-2569 GCA_035705175.1 Pseudidiomarina sp. | reverse complement strand
GCTCATTGCACCTCTCTTACTTTTTTGACTTATATTCATGAACTATATCCATGAGTGTGTCAAAAGTCTGCTTCTGTAAGTTGAGCCGCTCTCCCGTATGAATCAACACTTCTCTTGCTCCCATTCCTAGCGCGAGTTCGCGTAATACGCGTTCTTCTATGTCGGTTAATCCACCCTCTAGTTTTTCTAGCTGATGCATTACTACTCTGGGAGCAGCTCTAAACTTTGAATTGTGAAACTTGAAAAGTCCATGCTGGAGTATTTTTTCAGCAAGACCGAAATTAGCGATTAGACAGCGTGGGTGAGAAAATGGGTTCGTAAGCTGAATGGATTCACATGCTAGTGATCTAGCCTCAGCCCCAATGGACTTGATGCTCACCTTCCCTTTTAGTGTTTGGAGCGCTATCCAAGGCTCAATTTCGATAAATTCAGAAGCGCCTATTTTGCGAAACGTTATTCGATTTTCACTCAGCTCAACCACTAGGTCGTCAGAAAACAGTCCTCTCACATATTCGAACATTGATTGTGGCCTCCGTGCCAGTTACTGCGCTAGACGTGTTGGTCGAAAAGGATTGGATTACCGTCCGGGTCAATGACCGAAAAGCTTCCAGGTCCACTGTTTGAGTCAAGTGATGGATGCAGAATTTCAAGACCTTTGGCCTTGAGTTGTTCATGCAATTCTCTTACATCCGTAAACGAATCCAACGGTGATGCATCCTGATCCCAACCCGGGTTAAAGGTCAGAATGTTCTTGTCGAACATGCCTTCAAATAAACCAATGTTGGTATCGCCATTCTTCATAATCAAAAACCGATGCGACTCCTCACCGGCATACACGGTAAATCCCAACTTTTCGTAGAATTCCCGCGACTTCTTTAAATCTTTAACCGTCAAGCTGACTGAAAAGCATCCAAGTTTCATGATCTGTTCCTTTCAATATAGGTCGATCGGAATATAAGGTGTGAGCCACTTCAGGCCTAATCGATGTCCAGTAGACCCGCTGCAAACATAATGGTCCGGCTCATTTATAGCTATCCATCCAAATATTAATCACTTTTTCTGTTTGCGCCATATATCTTGTAGCCAATCAAGCAAACAACATAACCGATAGTTCCGTAGATTAAAGCAATCAATGGAATATCGATTACAGCTAAAATGGCTGTAGACGAGGTACGCTCATCGGTAAACAAGGGGCTCTGCATGACCCAATAGCCGTAGAAATGAAAAAGGGCGAGTGCCACAAGTAGCAGCCATAAAATACAACGACCCGCACGAGCTTTGGAATGACTCGACAATGCAGCAAGCAACACCAAAGCTATATAAGGGAGCGATCGCCATGCAGCGAAGAACCAATAGTCATTGAAAGATAAGTCACCATAGGCTCTCTCGTAGGCCGCCGCCAAGTCCAGTCCCCCAACAATAAAAGCAAGCATGAACTCGGCAAACGTAACATCAACGAACACAAAGACTAAAACCAGTGCAACCCAAAACATCCTGTTCATAAAACACTCCCTGTGGAGCAAACGACTATTGAACTTCGAGTAGTCCTTGCCACTTAGTTAGAGACTTGACTCTGCGCCTTGATGAACTCACGGGTATCCTCGAGTAGGGCTTTGCGTGCGGGTTCGTGCACGTACATCATGTGACCACCGTGATAGTAGTGATAGATGATGTCATCCGCTGCTATACCATGTCGGTTCAGCGTGTACTCGGCATCGAAGAATGGCGTAATTAAGTCGTAATAGCCCGAACCCACCATGACTTTCATTGACGGATTACTGCGCAGCACAGCCGCTAGGTCAGGAGCGGTATTCACGTAATGCGGTTCCCACGAACTACCTTTGGGACGAGGACTCCAGCGCCACTTGCCGGACAGCTCAGGATCAGCAGGATTTAAGTATGGACGGTTCCAATCAACACCCAAATCATTGCGCATGTAGTGCATCAGTGACGCTTTGTAGGCTGGTGAGATTGCACCCGCCGCATCTTCACCCGGGCGTGGCGCAACGTCATCGCGCTCATCAAGGGTGTAGCGACTATCGAGCAGACCAACTGCAATGCCCTCTTCACGCTTCAATTCCTTGGCAAAACGAAATGCGTTGATCCGTAAATCAACACGCTCAATGTACTCTTTGCTTAAACCTGTAAACCGTTGCAGTTCATTGACCAGTTCAGCGCGTCTGTCAGCACTTAGCGTATTACCTTGGAATAAAGCTGGAAGGAGTTCTTGTGTTGCGAACTCGCGACTCGCTTGAATGAAGGTTTCAAAATCACCGGATTGCTCCACCTTACCGTGATACCACGCAGTCGCAGCCATGGTTGGAATATAGGTAATGTAAGAAATGATGTTATCGTCGACATAAGGCGTCGAACCCTGGTAATCGAGTGCTTGCGAAACAAACACAATACCGTTGACGTTGATCACGTAGTCTTCGCGCAAAACCTTCGCCACTGCTGCAGCTCGCGTGGTGCCAAAACTCTCACCTAATAAGAATAGTGGTGAATTCCAACGATTATTTTCTGTAAGCCATGCAGCAATAAACGCAGCCATCGAGTTTGCGTCCTCAGT
>DASSWH010000017.1:0-21747 GCA_035705175.1 Pseudidiomarina sp. | reverse complement strand
TGTATTGACCAAAGAAGAAGGTGGACGTCACACTCCATTCTTCAAAGGCTACCGTCCACAGTTCTACTTCCGTACTACGGACGTAACGGGTGCGGTTCAATTGCCAGAAGGCGTTGAGATGGTCATGCCAGGCGACAACTTGAAGTTTGTTGTTGAGCTGATCCACCCAATCGCGATGGACGAAGGTTTACGCTTCGCAATTCGTGAAGGTGGCCGTACAGTAGGCGCAGGCGTGGTCTCTAAGATCATCGCTTAAGACTGCGAGAAAGCATCAGAAAGGGAGCCTAAACGGCTCCCTTTTTTTGTGACCGGTGAATAGGTAACAGAGAATAGGAGAGTCAAAAGACTAAAACAGATCGTGCTCTTTTGTGTTTGGTCTTTCTATTCTCTGTTCACTATTCACCGTTCCCTCTGATGAGTCAAAAAGGTTGACATCTATTGGGCTTCATTCGACTATAGCCAAATAAATACATAAACTTTACAATTCTATAGTGATTAAACACGTAACCCCATTACTCCTGTTGCTCGTGTCTATGGCTGCGGCTGCTCAGCAAACTGTGCATGTTGCTGCTTACGAATTCCCTCCTTATTTTTCGGAGACGACTTCAAGTCATCTGAGTGGTCAGTTGGTGTCTGCTTTAAATGCCGGACAAGATGAATATGAGTTTGTTCTGCAGCGCGTGGCGCCAAATGCACGTTATGATGCGTTAAGTGTAGATGGCTGCTGTAGTTTAATTTTGTTTGAAGATAAGAAATGGGGTTGGGCTGAAAAAGCAGATTATACCGTCGCGACAACCCAACCAATCAAAATTGGATATGAGCGTTTTGTTGCCTTGAAACAACCAGAACGTGACCAATCATTCTTTTCACAATCTGGACTGAAGTTTGGCGGCTTGGTCGGATACCACTACCCGTTTGCTGGCAATATCACTGACAACGACGTGCTAGAAAATGAATTTGGCATCTATCTCTCGCATTCCCACAGCACCAATCTAAAGATGCTTCTGAATAGGCGACTTGATTTAATTATGCTGCATGACGATTACATCGAGATGATGATCCCAGCAGAAACCCAAGAACAATTGCTGATAGCCGAGGAGCCTTATGATCAGTTTGAGCTCGCGGTCGTGATGAATGAAAAAAAGGGGCTAGCGGTCAGTAAACTCGAACAACTACTCGAAAAGATTAACCTCAAAGAGCTATTAGGTAGTAACCAGTAGCCAGCAGCTAGTTAGTAGACACTCAGTCCAAGCTTGTTGGCTAGCTCGCGGATCATATACATGCCGCGGGCAGAGTTACCATAGCTATTCAGCGGTGGGCTCCAGGCGCAGATCACGCCGTAGTCTGGAACGATAGCGATAATACCCCCACCCACGCCACTTTTGGCGGGCAATCCAACCGTGAACGCGAACTGTCCCGATTGGTCATACATGCCGCTGGTGCTCAGCAGAGCATTGATGCGTTGCGAATCACGATGCGAGGTTATTTGACGTCCGCTACGCGGACACTTGCCTCGATTCGCGAGAAATGCAGTGGCGCGCGCCAATTGTTCGGTCGACATGGTAAGTGCACATTGCCAAAAATAATGATCGAGCACTTCTTCTACATCCGATTCGATATTGTTGAAGCTCTTCATGAGGTAAGCCAAAGCAGAATTTCGTGCGCCGTGTTCCCGTTCTGACTCATGAACACGATAATCAACACAAACGTCATCGCTGCCACAGAGCCCCCGAACCATGCTGAGCAATGCAGACTTACTCGCTGAGTAATGACTGACCAAAACATCGCTGATCAGAATGGCCCCGGCATTGATCATGGGATTACGTGGAATACCCTGTTCCCACTCAAGTTGGACAATGGAATTAAAGGGTTGGCCAGAGGGCTCCATCTGTACACGTTCCCATAACGAGTCCCCGACGCGTTCCATAGCTAACATCAACCCAAATACCTTGGAAATAGACTGAATCGAGAATGCTTTATCGGCATCACCAACCGACATCACATTGCCATCCAGCGTTGCGACGGTCAGTGCACAATAATCTGACTTTACTTCGGCGAGAGCGGGAATATAGTCAGCAACTTTGCCGTCATTCACTGTCAACGCGTGCTGGAGTATCGACTCCAGCAACGGTTTCAGGTTATCTGGGGCATGTATAGGCTGCCCACCGCTGATCACATCTTTCGTCATTCTGTCCTTATCAAGACTTGGCTAATAACGGCTTTAAGAAGCGTGCGGTATGCGAACGCTCACAAGTCACAATATCTTCTGGGGCTCCAGCGGTCAAAATCTCACCGCCGCCACCGCCGCCTTCAGGACCCAAATCAATAATCCAATCGGCTGTTTTAATGACGTCCAAATTGTGCTCAATAATGACAATAGTGTTGCCGTGGTCACGTAGGCGATGCAGAACGGTCAGGAGCTGCTGAATATCGTGGAAATGCAACCCGGTGGTAGGTTCGTCCAAGATATACAGGGTTTTGCCGGTATCCCGTTTCGATAGTTCGCGTGATAGCTTCACACGCTGGGCTTCACCGCCCGACAACGTGGTAGCTGACTGACCTAATCGAATATAACTTAAGCCCACATCCATAAGCGTTTGTAATTTACGAGCTATGGCAGGGACAGGGGCAAAGAATTCGTGTGCATCCTCGACCGTCATTTCCAACACTTCGTGAATGCTCTTGCCTTTGTAGCGTATCTCTAAAGTCTCACGGTTATAGCGCTTGCCTTTACAGACATCGCAGGGCACATAAACGTCAGGGAGAAAGTGCATTTCCACTTTGATCATGCCATCCCCTTGGCATGCTTCGCAGCGCCCACCGCGTACGTTGAAACTAAAGCGTCCAACTTTGTAACCACGTGAGCGAGCTTCTTCGGTACCCGCAAATAATTCGCGAATTGGGGTAAAGATACCGGTGTAAGTGGCTGGATTCGAGCGCGGCGTGCGTCCAATCGGAGATTGGTCAATATCGACCACCTTATCGAGGTATTGCATGCCATCGATACTTCTATAGGGCGCAGGCTCGGTTACCGTTGCTTTATTCAGCTCACGATGCGCAATACGGAACAAGGTGTCGTTGATCAACGTTGATTTACCGGAACCCGAGACACCGGTTACGCAGGTCATCAGTCCAAGCGGCACCTTCACCTCAACATCTTTAAGATTGTTGCCACTGGCCCCGGATAGGGTCAACCAATGCTGGCCTGGTTGGTTGCGTTGCGCTGGAATAGCAATTGCCTTGCGCCCCGATAAATAATCAGCAGTTAACGAACCTTCGACATTGAGAATGTCCTCATAACGTCCCTGCGCAACAATTTCACCACCATGAACACCTGCGCCAGGGCCGATGTCGATCACATGGTCAGCAGCGCGTATCGCGTCCTCATCGTGCTCCACCACAATCACTGTGTTGCCAAGATCGCGCAGGTGGGTCAAGGTCTTTAATAGGCGCTCATTGTCACGTTGGTGTAGTCCGATCGATGGTTCATCCAACACATACATCACACCAACCAAGCCAGCGCCAATTTGTGAGGCCAGTCGAATCCGTTGTGCCTCGCCACCGGACAAGGTCTCTGCGCTACGCGATAGACTCAGGTAGTTCAGACCGACGTTGACCAAGAAACCGAGCCGGTCGTTAATTTCCTTGAGGATTTTTTCGGCAATCTTGGCGCGCTGACCATCTAATTGCAGGGTCTGGAAAAACTCCAAAGCATCGCCAATGGACCGATCCACCACTTGTGGTAACGTCGTGTTTTCCACAAATACGTGCCGAGCTTCCTCACGCAAACGCGCCCCGCCACAGCTTTTGCAGGGTTGTGAAGCCAAATACTTGGCCAGTTCATCGCGTACCGCTTGCGAGTCGGTCTCACGATAACGGCGCTGCATATTCGGAATAATCCCTTCAAAGGCATGGCGTCGTACCACGCGGTCGCCGCGATCATTCATATACACAAATTCGATTTCGTCACGTCCGCTGCCAAACAAAATAGCGTGCCGCTGATCATCCGTAAGTGTTTCGAATGGCTTGTTCAGATCAAATTTGTAGTGTTTTGCGAGTGACTGCAGCATTTGGTAATAATAGAAATTACGTTTGTCCCAACCGCGAATAGCGCCGCCAGTCAGACTTAATTCCGCATTGGTTACGACTCGCTCTGGGTCAAAGAACTGTTCGATTCCTAGTCCATCACAACTGCCACAGGCCCCCGCTGGGTTGTTGAATGAAAACAAGCGCGGTTCGAGTTCTTGCATGCTGTAACCGCAATGCGGGCAGGCGAAGTTAGCAGAGAAGATCATGTTTACGAGCTTAGAGTCGGCATCCATCGGCGCCACAATAGCAGTGCCGCCGCTGAGCTCGAGCGCGGTCTCAAACGATTCGGCAAGGCGCAACTCCAGCCCTTCGCGAACTTTAATGCGATCTACCACCACCTCAATGGTGTGCTTTTTCTGCAATTCAAGTTTGGGTGGGTCGCTGAGGTCGCAGAGCTCTCCATCAATTCGAGCTCGAATAAAGCCTTGCGCCGCAAGGTTTTCGAGAACTTTGGTGTGCTCACCTTTGCGGTCTTGAATAATTGGTGCCAAGATCATGAGCTTCTCGCCCTCGGGCATAGCAATAACTTGGTCAACCATTTGTGAAATCGTTTGTGCCGCCAGCGCAACATCATGTGTTGGACAACGTGGCTCGCCAACGCGGGCAAACATCAAACGCAGATAATCATAGATTTCGGTAATTGTCCCCACAGTTGAACGCGGGTTGTGTGAAGTCGACTTTTGTTCAATAGAAATGGCGGGCGACAAGCCTTCAATGCCATCCACATCTGGTTTCTCCATCAGCGACAGGAACTGGCGAGCATAGGCTGACAATGACTCGACGTAACGGCGCTGGCCCTCGGCATATAAGGTATCAAAAGCGAGCGACGATTTCCCGGAACCTGACAGGCCGGTAATGACGACTAGTTTATCGCGTGGAATAGTGACGTGGATGTTTTTCAGGTTGTGGGTGCGGGCACCGCGTACTTCAATTTTATCCATAGTCAGACTTCTCTCCAATGACTCGATCAAGAGCCAGTTGCAAAACAAACGAGCATTATCGCACAGACGGTTGGTTCTGGTACAATCACCAACGATTTTTTCCAGCGTAGTGAGCATGGCATGTCCCGAACTCAATCAGAACAACACCTAACTCCACTCGAGCGGCGAGCAGCGGGTGCGCTCGCGACTGTCTTTGGGTTACGGATGTTAGGGCTGTTTTTGATCATGCCGGTGATTGCTATTTATGGCCGTGTTTACCCTGATTACACCCCTCTGCTAATTGGCTTAGCCATCGGCGCCTACGGCCTGACTCAAGCTATATTGCAAATTCCCGCAGGCTTACTATCGGACCGCATTGGGCGACGTCCGGTGATCATTGGTGGACTGCTGATATTTGCAGCCGGCAGTGTGGTCGCGGCAACCGCAGATACGTTAGCAGGGATTGTCATTGGCCGAGCTTTACAAGGCTGTGGAGCCATTGCCGCGGCAATACTCGCGTTAGCGGCTGATGTGTCGCGAGAGTCACAGCGTCCCAAAGTGATGGCAACCATAGGTATGTTTATCGGTTTATCGTTCGCGGTAGCCTTAGTGCTTGGGCCGATACTAGGTGCCAGTATCGGCTTGAGTGGTATTTTTTGGTTTACCGCATTATCGGCACTGCTCGGCATTGTCGTGCTACAACTCGTCGTTCCGCGAGTGCAGGTGCAGGCTGCCAGAGGTGAGGTATTGCCTGCAACTAACCAGTTACAAGCGTTACTTAAACATCCACAATTATTGCGATTAAACAGCGGTGTGTTTGTATTACATGCACTCTTAACCGCATTTTTTATTGTTATTCCAGAACAGTTGGTTGCGGCAGGCTTAGCCGCCGAGGACCATGCGTGGTTGTATTTACCTACGTTATTACTGTCGTTTGCCTTGATGTTGCCCATGTTAATTCGTGCGGAGCGCAAACGTAAGCAGCCCTTCTATTTTCGTGTCGCTATTGTTTTGCTTGCTGTCGCGGTTGTCGCCAACGCATTTTTTGCGGCGCATTGGCTGCTTGTTGCCTGTGTAGTTATCCTGTTTTTTACTGGATTTAACTTCCTTGAAGCGACGCTACCGTCTTCGTTGACGCGGTTTGCTCCGGCTGGCAATAAGGGCAGTGCCAGCGGTTTGTACGCCACGTTTCAATTTTTAGGCGCATTCGTGGGCGGTGCATTTGGCGGTTGGTTACAACAAGAATTTGGTACGATTGGCGTTGGGATTTTTGCGTTGCTGCTGTTACTATGCTGGTTCATGATTACCGTTGGTATGCAGCCGCCGCCCCAGCGGGCAAGTGTCAGTTTCAAGCTCGCCCCACTGGATCAACAGCGTGCTGACTTGTTGCTGGAAAACTTAGCGGCACAAACTGGGGTCACCGAAGTGCACGTGGTTGCAGCAGAGCAAGTCGTCTATCTAAAAGTAGACAAATCGACATACAATGAAGACCAAGTGAAGTTGGTTTTAGCACCGTATCAAGCTTAAAACAGATGGAATAAAGAGGACTAAGCATGGCAAGTCGCGGCATAAATAAAGTCATTTTGGTGGGCAACTTAGGTGCCGACCCCGAAGTGCGTTACACCCAAAACAGTACCGCTATCGCTAACTTGTCGATCGCAACCAGTGAAGCCTGGAAAGACAAACAAACCGGTGAACCTCGTGAAGTCACCGAGTGGCACCGCTGTGTAGCCTATCGTCGACTGGCAGAAATTGCTGGCGAATTCCTGAAGAAAGGCTCCAAAGTCTATATCGAAGGCAAGCTGCAAACGCGCAAGTGGACCGATCAAAACAACATCGAGCGTTACACCACTGAGATTGTCATCAACGAATTACAAATGCTCGATAGCCGTCCAAATCAAGGTGGTTATGGTGGAGGCCAAGGTGGTCAAAGTAACCAAGGCGGCGGTTATGGCGGTGGTCAGGGCGGACAAGGCAGTCAAAAACCTCAGGGCGGTCAGCGCCAAGCAGCTCCGCAAGGCATGAACCAGAACCAGCAGCGCCCAGCTCAGAATGAGCCAGAGCCATTTATCCCAGATCAAGACTTCGACGACGACATCCCGTTCTAATCGGATGCAAAAAAATAGAGAGGCCGCATCTTATGCGGCCTTTTTGTTAGTGAGGTGACACGTTTCAGATAGAAAAGCGCTCGCCGATGCAAGACTTAACAATGTTCACCAAGAAAGTCGGGCGACAACACGTTCCTTTTCCGCGAGCAGCGAAAACGACCAGTTATTGCGCTCACACAGACGCTGTACGATACCTAGACCCAGTCCATACCCATGAGAAGTTGATGCGTCAGCTGCGGCGCGCTGTTCGTCGTTTGAGGTATTGACTTGGTTATAAATGAGAAGCTCGCATTCTTTTATTTGTATCGTGATGGGGCCGTGTCCGTCGAGTGTGTACTCAAATGCGTTGCGCACCAGATTGTTCACTGCAATCGAAAAGGCTTGCGGATGTCCGAGGAGTGTCGGGCTCGCAAGTCTATCAACATCAACATCGACACACTTGCGACTGAGTAAGTAGCGCTGTTGTTCAATCGCATTGGTAACCAGAGTCATGACAGAGAATTGCTCGTCATCTAAGCCGTCGTCGGTTTCGCGTGCGAGACACAAAAACATTTCAATCGTAGTTTTCATATCGAGCGTTGCGCGCTTGACGCGATTCAATACTTTGACATCGGATGCCGACAAATCACTTTGATCTAACAACTCAAGCGCGCCAGTTATAACCGTGATAGGAGTGCGCAATTCATGACTAGCGGAGCCGGTAAAGTAACGCTCTCGTTCAACAAAGGCGCTTATTCTCTCCAGATTCTTTTCAATGGCCTCGGCAAGTAGGCCAACCTCATCATCACCGAAGCGGCTGGAATCGATACGTTTATAATCTTCAGCTGAAAGGTGTTCGAGATCGATTTCAGAGACTACTTTGGCAAGGTGGCCGACCGGCGCGATCGACCTACGCATGATAACAAGTCCCAGTCCAAAACCAAGAATACCTAACGTACCAACAATTCCGGTAATAACTAACAGCAGCCACCAATCCTCGGCGGAGTCGGCCTCTATTTGAGCAACGTCAAAAACAACAAAGGCTCGTTTCCGCTCATTGTCAGCAGGTACAACTGCAACGTGCAACTCGTCGCTCTCGAACTCATGCAATCCTATACTGGGATTAGTCCGAGCCCATTCTCTTAAAGGTTTTGGCAAGCGTTCAATATCGTCGTAACCGCGAAGGTTGGACATCAAGTCAGGATAGTTATCGGCGGCATGCTGCAATTGCTGGGTCAGCACTCGGTCTTCGCTCAATCTGACCGCTGCGACGAAAGCGAATCCCCATACAACGCTCAGTACCGCAACGCACACCGCAAATGCCAATGCAACACGCGTCCGTAAACTGTGTCGATACCTCACAGCGACTCCTCTGAAATTCGGTAGCCAATGCGGTGAACCGTGCGAATGAGTGGAAAATCGAAAGGTCGATCGATAGCCTGACGTAGTTTGTACATGTGCGAGCGTAATGCATCACCATCGGGACGCTCGTCGGCCCACAATATCGTCTCAAGAGTATCACGCGTGACAACTGCTGGTGCTTCTTCCATCAATCGTTGTAGTAATTTCAGGCCAGTAGGATTGAGCTCAATAAGCCGCCCGGCACGATGGACCTGCAGGGTGGCTCTATTCAGTGTGAGTTCTCCAACCGTCAAGAGGTTGTCGGTGTTCCCTTTTCTCCGTTTATAGAGTGCTTGTAGTCGCGCATGCAGTTCTTGCAATGCAAATGGTTTAACCAAATAATCATCTGCTCCCGCCTCGAATCCTCGCAGTTTATCGTCAAGTGTGTCTCTAGCGGTCAGCATCAGTACAGGTATCGATGTTTGGGATTCAGCCCGAAGTTTTTTGCAAAAGCTCAAGCCATCCATCCCCGGCAGCATTAAATCCAATACAATAACGTCAAACGAATGAGTTAATACGAGGTGCATCGCGCTGATACCGTCATAGGCGAAATCCAACACATAACTATGTTGCTCAAGATAGTTTGCGATGTTTTCGCAGATGTCACGGTTGTCTTCGACAATCAGTACTCGAATCGGCACCGCCTCACGCGCGTGCACCATATATTTCCCCTTACCAAGCGTAATCGAATCTCAGACCTATTAATGGCTCTGCTTCGCTATCGTCGGCGACGAGAACTCCGCGGCGATAGTCGAACTCAGTGTCATCGCTCGATGATGCTGACGTTACATTGATGACATCGAGAAAGGCGGTCATATCAATCGGACCAAATGCGCGTCGATAGTCAACCCGAATGTTTACTATACCTGAACCACTTTTTCGACCAACATTGCGCAGAGTGATTTCTTTCGAATAGCGCAAAGGTTGTCCGGGCCCCAGCACGTCTGAGTGAATAATAAATTCATCGTCAGGCCGACCGGAAAGGTATTTGTAGCGCCCGGCGACCTTCCATCTATCGTTGATTTCCCAAGTCAAGCCAAGCGTAGCCACATGTTTGCGATTAAACTCCGCGGCGACGTCACCACGACCGTCCTTTCGGTCGACTACCGCATCATTGTAGGAATAGGTCGCAGTTCCGTACAAGCCTTCGCTGATTGTACCGGTGACGACGAAATCAATGCCATAAGAGCTGCCATCACCACTATTTGCGTAGGTTCCGTTTGCTCGGTCTAGGTCGACGACTAGATCGTCTAGGCTTTGATAATAAGCCTCTGCTAAAACCGACCAATTACTGCTCGGAAAATACTTGATGCCGACACTACCATGCGTGATTTTTTCAGTTTTCAGGTTGTTTGAATCGTTTGCCGCCAGCTCTAGAAATCTTGGTGACTGGTGGTAGCGTCCAGCGGTCGCGAAATAACGTATCATTGGTCGCGGTTGCCACGTTACGCTGAATCGCGGTGATAGAAAGGTTTCATCAGCAAATCCGTCCCGTCCGACGCGAAGACCAGTGCGGAAATCCCATTCACCAACCTCGAAAATTTGATCGGCATAGGCGGCATAGCTTGTTTCTTTTCGATTTATCGTCGCATTAATATTCTCGGGCGTAAGCACAAGATAGCGCTGGTCAGGGTCGGGTCTAAAATCATCATCGTCGTAAACAAATCGGTTCCAATTTCCATCAAGAACCGTGTTGTAGTTCAAGTCAATTTGCGTGACTCGAACCCCAGTGCTAAATACACCCCATTGATTCAACGTCTCAAAATCGCTGCGCCAACCGATTTCTGTTTCATCCTCTCCGATGGTAATAATATCTTCTCGAACGGGATAACTAGATGCCGGCGAGCCTACAGGTACAAGATCAGGAAATGCCTCTCCCTCTGAACTGATTTTGTCGCTGGTGCGGTAATACACTTTATTGGTCCAGACAGCCGTTTCTCCGACTAAAGATCGTAATGTTAACCCGTATAAGTCACTATCCTGTTCAGAATCTTGAAGTGCAACATCTTCGAAATTAGGTGATGCAGCAACGTGCGTCACATCGCGAGTGTAGTCCTCATGGGTATCTATCAATAGCAGTTCAAACGTATGGTTCTGGTTGATAGGGATGACCGACTTGACGATGATGTCTCTTAATACAGGATCGCCAATATCAAGCTCTTCAATCGTTTCAAACAATGCACCGAAATCCAGCCGACGGGCCGAAAAGAGCATCGTTGCGTCGTCAGTGATACTGACAGGACCATCATAACCCACTTCATACCCTGCCAGATCGTAGCGAAAGCTCGCTGAGGGGCTTGGGTTACCATCCGCAACGTCAAGTTTGAGAAGTGATGCGGCACGGCCACCGTAAGCAGCTTCCCAGCCACCCGGTGAAAATTCTGCGCCACTGATGACGTTTGGTGCAAAGATCGAGAAACGACCGCCTCCACCGACGTCTTCTTCTTCCCCTAGAGTTGCATCAAAATGAACAGCTTTATCAAACGGGAAATCATCAACGAACAGCAAATTATCTCTGGGTCCGCGACCACGGACGCTGAAGCTTGCAAACTCGCTTGCTGACGCTAAACCCGGTAGTCCGTCCAATGAAAGGAGTGGGTCTGCACCACCTCCGACAGCGCTTCGCAAGGCTTCTCGGTCAAGGTAGGTGCTCGATGCTGAAGCAAAAGTGTCCGTTTGTTGCCCTCGAACAACAACTCTCTCAATTTCGACTTCTCTCAGTTTGAACTCTCGTTTTATGTTTTTCCGAGTCACCACGCGCACACTAGGTTCATACACTGACGCGAATCCCACTTTATTCAAGGTTAGCGAATAGAGTCCTGGATCGAGTGGTTCAACGACGACACGACCTTGATCGTCAGTTTCCAATGTTTGAGAGATGGAAGTTTCCCGCTCTTCTAACGTAATTTGAACGGCGGGGACTGGCCTGTCAGTAACCTGATCTTTGACAATCAGAGTAAGGGCACCCGGCGACTCGAGTGCATGCGTAATATGCGGAAAACCTATCAAGATAACCCACAGAGTCATCCATAATGCTAGTTTGAGGTGTTTGTTCATAATGTGACTCCCAACATCTACTCTATTTAGTTGATGAAACTGTTGGAGTCTAGCAAGGCAAATGTGACTAAAAAGTCGCTGCAATTCAGTCGTTAAATCAAGCGCTAAATCAGTTCAGTCGTTCTTCTCTGTTTTGTTTAGCGCTTTGGCTAGATTCGACTACACTTGTGCTGCGGTAACTTTCTACTACACACAAAGGATCTGCTATGCGAGTTTTTGTTTCTATCAGTACGATGGTTGCCCTCAGCTTTTTTGCAGTAAGCTGCGGCAAAGCACCCGAGAGCCAGGCGCCCACTGAAACGCCAGCGGCAATAACATTGCCGACCTATAGTGCTCAAACTTTCTTTGATACCACGACACTGTACGGTTCTTCCATCAACCACGATGGTACTGCGGTGTTAGTAACGAGTGACGAAAGTGGTATTTTTAACGTCTATAGTTATCCATTGGATGGTGGCGAGCCCACACAGTTGACCAACTCAACGACCGATGCGATGGCTGGCATCAGTTGGTTCCCGAATGACGACCGCATGTTGTTCACCGCGGACGAGGGCGGCAACGAACTCAATCATGTGTATGTGCGGCTCGAAGACGGCACGACACAAGACCTGACGCCGGGAGAAAACCTGAAAGCCATGGTTGGCGGTTGGCATGAAGACGATATGCATTTCTATGTCATGACAAACGAGCGCGATAATCGATTTTTTGATGTCTATCGCTACAACACCGAAGATTTTAGTCGTGAGTTAGTCTTTGAGAACAATACCGGATTTAATGTCGACGCTATCAGTCCGAATGGCCGCTATTTGGCGTTAAGTCGCACCAATTCAAATGCCGATTCAGACTTATTCTTGGTGGATCTGCAAGCGCCAGAGGTAGACCCTAAACTCATTACGCCAACCGAAGGCAACGTATCTCATAGCGCTTATACGTTTACTGTGGATAGCGATAAGCTCGTTTATGGTACCGACGGTCACGGTGAATATTATCAGGCTTGGGAGTACGACATTGAACAAGATACTCACGCACAGTTGTATGAAGCTGCTTGGGATGTCTCATTCTTGTATTACTCCGAAACTGGGCGTTATCAGGTGGTCGGAGTAAATGCGGATGCACGCACTGAACTATCGATTTATGACCAGTCGACGGGTGAAAAAGTAGCGCTACCCGAACATCCTCCCGGTGATTTACGTGGGGTGAACTTCTCACAAGATGAAGAAACCATGGTGTTCTATGTCAATTCCGATGTGTCGCCGTCAAACTTGATGGTATGGAATGTTGGCAGTGATTCAGTGGAGCAATTGACCAGTACCCTAGCAGCGGAAATGGATCCAGATCATTTAGTGCAAAGTACGGTAGAACGCTTCCCCAGCTTTGACGATTTGACGATTCCAGGCTTGCTGTACAAGCCTCACCAAGCCAGCGCAGATAACAAAGTACCAGCCGTTATCTTCATTCACGGTGGTCCAGGTGGACAAACACGTCAGGGCTACAGCGCAATGGTGCAGCATTTAGTCAATCACGGCTATGCCATGTTCGGCGTGAATAACCGCGGCTCATCTGGCTATGGCAAAACCTTCTTCCATTTGGATGACAAGCGCCACGGTGAAGACGATCTGCAAGATATCGTTTACGGTAAGAAGTATTTGCAGACCTTAGATTGGGTTGATCCCGACCGTATTGCGGTGATGGGTGGCAGTTATGGTGGCTATCTCACCATGGCAGCACTAGCCTTTACCGACGAATTCGATGCCGGCATCAATATCTTTGGGGTTACCAACTGGGTGCGCACTTTAGAAAGTATTCCGCCATGGTGGGAAAGCTTCCGCCAAGCGCTCTATGATGAGTTGGGTGACCCAGCTACCGATATGGAGCGTCTGCGTCGCATCTCACCGCTGTTTCACGCGGACCAAATAAAGGTGCCTGTGTTAGTCGTTCAAGGAGCAAATGACCCGCGGGTATTGCAGGTGGAGAGTGACGAAATGGTCGAAGCGATTCGCGCTAATGACGTGCCAGTCGAATACGTGTTATTCGAGGATGAAGGGCACGGCTTCGCGGTCAAAGAAAACCGGATTGAAGCTCAAGAGGCTTATCTGCAATTCCTGCAGACATACCTCTGAGTTCAGTGAAATCTGAATAGTAAACAGTGAACTGATTCGTTCGGTTCACTGTTTTCTTTTCACTGTCCTCTCTTCACTATTTACTGTCGCTTAGGTTGTGCTTCGCGGCAACGCGATCGAAGTACTCCAAGACTTGTTTCGCGTAGGCGCGTTTTGCCACATAGTCGCCATGGAAGAAATTCTTTTTGAAGCCATAGGCGACCATGTCCTTGAGGCGTTTTAGTGGCACGTCTACTGAACTTAACGCCAGCTCATATTCTTGCGTAACTGTGGTGCGGGACACCAGTCGATTGTCTGTGCAGATAACTGTAGCAAGACGATTGGCGTACATATGTTTGAAATTGTGATGCTTCACATCGCCGATAGCTGGGTTCGTTTGTAGATTACTGGTAATACAAACCTCAATAGCAATGCGACGATCGGCAATAAATGACGCCAAGCGGCGGGCATAGTCGGTTTTGTCAGTAATGGCTGGATCTTGAATCATTTCCGGTGAGAACAATGAATAACCGTGACCAAGTCGGTCAGCGTAACATTGGGTCAAAGCCTCAAAGATACTTTCTGCGCCATAAGCCTCACCTGCATGCACAGTCTTCAGCAGAAAGTTTTGATGCGCGTATTCGTATACTTCTTTAAAGTCATGCGCCGGATACCCCATTTCCTGCCCTGCAATATCGAGACCGACGATTGGCAGGCCTTCCTCATCACGCAAACGCACGCTAGCACGGATCATTTCCATGGCCGCTGTTTTGATGACTTGCTTGGGTTCATGGTCACGCAGCATTTGAAACAGTTGCGTGTAGTAGGGTGAAAATCCCTTCTTGCCAAACATGCGCATGGCACAGTTGATAATGCCGTAATCGAATGGTGGTTTGTCGCCATTTTTTACCGCGGTCGAATGATTGTACTCAGTTTTGG
Source organism: Pseudidiomarina sp. (assembly GCA_035705175.1). GTDB lineage: Bacteria > Pseudomonadota > Gammaproteobacteria > Enterobacterales > Alteromonadaceae > Pseudidiomarina. Next base: position 7,155 of record DASSWH010000017.1, on the reverse strand, counting down.
CACGCTCGAGTCCGCGATTGGTAGTATGCATGACGGTGTCAAAATCGATGCCATGCGCAGGGTCCATCATCAGCTGCGGTGCAAAGCGCACTTCAATATAGTTCACCCCCTCGGCAAGATTATCGACCGCTAATTCATACGCAGCTTGCTCAAGGTTTTCCATGTCACGCAGCACAGCGCAGGTATATTGAAAGCCATTTAGGTATTCGCCGAGGTTGTTGTACGATTCTTTAAACACTTGATCATACAACCCTTCGACGGTGTAGGAGGGCAGTTCAACCTTACTCCGCTTGGCCATTTCAATGAGTCCCTCTGGACGCAAACTACCATCGAGGTGTAAGTGCAAATCGGCCTTCGGCATGGCTTGCAAAAATTCACGGGAATATCGTGGCGACTGGGCAGTCATGGTATCTCCTCGGTAGGGCTGGGTCTCAGTAATCGACTCATAATAGCAAATTTCGGCTTTGCAATCATGCGTGAATATCAGTATAAATCTAAGACATTCAACGCTTTCTCAGACGACTTCGATCACACCATGGCATCACTCTATTTTACCTATTCCGCAATGAATGCGGGCAAAAGCACTTCATTGTTGCAGGTCGCACATAACTATGAAGAACGCGACCAACGAGTACTGCTGCTCACTCCTGCTATTGATGACCGTGCGGGAAATGGCAAGATAGCCTCGCGATTGGGCATTGATCGCAACGCGCTCGCATTTTCAAATACGACTGATCTTGCGGCTCTCATTGAAGCGCGTCATCGGCAACAGCAAATTGATTGTGTGTTATTGGATGAGGCGCAGTTTTTGTCAGAAGACCAAGTGTGGCAATTGACTGATGTGGTGGACCGTTTGAACATTCCGGTCATGTGCTACGGCATCCGCACCGATGCTTTTGGTCGTAACTTCCCCGGAAGTGCTGTTTTACTTGGTGTTGCCGATAAAGTGTCGGAGATGAAAACCATCTGTCATTGCGGGCGCAAAGCAACGATGAATCTGCGTATCGATGCTGAGGGTAAAGCGGTCAAGGTAGGGGATCAAATTGCGATTGGTGGAAATGACCGATATGTGAGTTGTTGTCGTAAACATTGGAAAGAAAAGTTGGATATAAACTAACGAATTGTTAGTGTCTAGGTAATGTAAATTTCCCAGTTTTATCAATCAGATTTTTCGCTTTTTCGGTGGTTCGGGTCTAGAGTTAGAAGCACAAACTGCGAGGATCTGTATGAAGCTGGCGCCCATTCCACATAATGAGCAGCAACGACTCGCGATGATACGTGAGCTCGAACTGATTGACTCCAAACCGAATCCCGTCATTGATAAGATTGTGGAGATGGCGAAAGAGATCTTCCAGGTCGAATTTGCGCTTGTGAATATTATTGACAAAGATCAGAGCTGGTTCAAAGCGACGGCGGGATATGAAGGCAAGAGCGCCAGTCGAAAAGATTCGTTTTGCAGTCACGCTATTGTCAGTGAACAAACGTTAGTCATACCTGACGCATCGCGAGATGAACGCTTTCACGACAATCCACATGTCGCCACGACAAACGGTATCCGTTTTTATGCAGGTGCCAACCTGACGGTTGAAGGAGACATTAACCTGGGTTCTTTGTGCGTGTTTGATACCCAGCCGCGGCAGTTCACGGAACAGGAAATACGTTGGCTTGAAGTTCTGGCCAGTTGTGTCACCGATGAGATCCTCAAAGAATATCAATTTGAAAACTATGCTGCTGAGCGCGATGTCTTAGCTCAAGGCCCAGTAGTAGCGGTGGTTTGGGAAGTAGAACCCACTGTGAACCTAATCTACGTGGCTGAAAACTCAAAACGTATCCTCGGCTACGATGCGAGCTATCTTCTGCGTGAAGATGTCCCGTATGAATCCATTGTGCATCCTGATGATCAAAAAGAGCTGCTCGATCGCATGCAAAAGCTGATCGACGGTGTAGAAGTATTCCTCGAGATGGATTATCGCGTGGTAACGCCCCACGAAACGATACGCTGGGTTCACCATTTCGCGCGTACAGACAAAGATCATCAGGGCAAGGTATCGCGAGTGCGCGGTTATCTCCTTGATGATACGAAAGGCAAGCGACTCGAGTTGGAGTTGATGGAGGCTAATAATAGTTTTGATTTGGCGCTCGCTGTCGGTGAACTATCCACATGGGATTGGGACTTGGGGACCAATGCAGTTGATGTCAGTCATACCTGGGAAGAAATGCTCGGTATCCCAGAGTCTCATGCTGATTCGCGTGGGTGGATGAAGTTGTTGCACCCAGACGATATAGAACCGGCGAGACAAGCTTTGGTGGCGCATGTGAGGGGTGAAACCACTCGCTTCGAGACCCGCTTTCGATTGCAGCATGCTGATGGTCATTATATTTGGCTGCACTCTGTTGGGCGTGTGGTTCAGCGGGATAAAGCTGGCAAAGCATTAAGAATTGTAGGTATTCATCATGACATCACTGAACAAGTTGGGAATGAGCGAGTTCGTTCCATGCAAGAAGCTGTGCTCAGCTTGGTCAGTGAAGTACAGCACGACTTTTTACTGGTAAAGAACTTTGAGGCGGTATGCCAAAGTACCTTGGATCGATTGCTCGAACTCACCGGAAGTCATTTCGGTTTGATTGGCGAACTGCCGCCACATGCGAGACAAAGAAATCTACTCTATTTGCATGGAATTCGCGGCATTAACGAACCGAGTCTAACCACTGATCTTACCGATAAATTAGTGAGCCAAGGTGTAGATGTTGCGGTAACAGGCGATATGATAAAATCCGTCTTGAATCGCGGTGAACCGGTTATTTGCAATGAGGCTGTATCGTCAGTGGAAGCCGAATTTAAACCACTTCAGTTACCAAAGTTTGCAAATGGATTATTTATTCCCGTCTACTTCCAGCGTGACGTTATCGGCATGTTGGTTCTTGCCAATGCAGAACATTACGAGCGCGAGCAGCTGTACATGTTGCAACCGTTGCTAAATACATTGGGGACACTCATGCATATGCGCCGCGTGGAAGAGGAGCGTGAACATGCGGTTGCTGAGTTGCGTCGGTTAGCGACGACAGATGAGCTCACAGGCTGCGTCAATCGGCGCGTTTTTTTGGAACAGTGCGAACTTCGTGTTGATGAGTTGAAACGTTATAAAACACCGGTGAGTGTCGCGGTTATCGATCTCGATCATTTCAAAAAAGTGAATGATACCTATGGTCATGCAGCAGGTGATGAAGTGCTAAGGAAATTTGCCGATATTGCCCGTGAAGAGTTGCGTGAGATGGATGTGCTCGGGCGTTTGGGAGGCGAGGAATTCGCGATATTGTATCCGTACACCGAAGTTGACAAAGCTTTGCAAGCCACGGATCGACTTCGCGAAAAATTAGCAGCAACAATGATTCCGTTCGAACAACGTGAGTTAGCGGTAACCATGAGTGCGGGTGTCACCGAATTGACGCCTGACGAGGCCGATATTGACCGCTGGATAGCACGAGCAGATGCCGCACTCTACGCGGCAAAGAATGAAGGTCGCAATCGCTGTATTGCCTCAGATAGGGTATAATCTCTAGCCATCCGTGATCGCATGATCAATTGATTGATATCGCTTAAACAGAGGCTTCATGACCACCAACCAATTCTCTATTACGACTCCCGATGATTGGCATTTGCACCTACGCGACGGTGATTTACTTGCTACAACCGTACCTGCCACCGCTGCGGTGTTCCAGCGTGCGGTAGTCATGCCCAATTTAGTGCCTCCGGTAACTACCGTTGAGACAGCAACCGCATACCGCGAACGAATAGTAGCGCAAGTACCTGAGGGACAAACCTTTGAGCCGCTAATGGCATTGTATTTGACTCAAACGACAACAGTTGAGACCGTGCGTGCTGCGGCGGAGACACCTTTCGTAATTGGCTTTAAGCTGTATCCATCAGGAGCTACGACCAACTCTGATGCTGGTGTGACCGATGTTGGGGCGCTTGATCATCTGTTTGAGGTCATGGCAGAGTTGCAAGTGCCACTGCTCGTGCATGGTGAGGTGACTGATGGTGATATCGACATTTTCGATCGCGAAAAAGTGTTTATTGATCGCCATTTGCGCCCATTGTTAGAGCGTCATCCGTCCATGAAGTTGGTACTTGAGCATATTACGACACGCGATGCAGTTGAGTTTGTTAAGAGCATGGGAACAAATGTCGCAGCAACCATCACACCGCAACATTTGTTAATGAATCGTAATGATTTGCTAGTGGGAGGTGTTCGTCCGCATAACTATTGTTTACCTATACTGAAGCGGCGTGAACACCAATTAGCCTTGCGAGAAGCTGCTGCATCAGGTAATTCGAAGTTCTTTTTAGGGACCGATTCAGCACCGCACGCGCAATCGAAAAAAGAGACTGCATGCGGGTGTGCAGGGTGTTATTCGGCTCCAGCGGCTTTGCCCCTCTATGCCGAATTCTTTGATCAAATGGGTGTTTTAGATAAGTTAGAGGGTTTTGCGAGTTTTTATGGTGCAGACTTTTATGGGTATCCACGGGCAATGACTCAGGTAACATTGCAGCGTGACTCATGGACGGTTCCCGATCGAGTCGATACAGCCGTTGGTCCGATGGTACCTTATTGGGCAGGGCAGCCTTTAAAATGGCGAATCGCAACATAATTTTAACGAGGCGCTCAACAATATAACAGCGCAAAAAGTCGCTTTGAATCGTGGCGATATGCTTAATTTGTAGGCATACTAGTACTATAACAAGAATTATAAAACGCAAGACGATTCACTCAAGGGAAATAACAAATTGCTGAAGCTATTGCGCGGCCGAAATAAGAACGAACATAGCGTTGTATTCGCACTATCGAATGCAGCGGTAAAGCTCGTGATTGCGCGCTGGCTTGGTGACACTCCTGAACTTATTGTATCTGACCAGATTGAAGTGCCTGCGCAAGATTACGGTGCTGCCATGTTGCAGTTAGCGAATCAGTATTCGCGGTTTACGAAAGGCAATCCGCGTCTGGCAGTTGTATTAGAGCCAAGTCTGTATCAAAGTGTGGCCGCCGACCGCCCCAATCTGCAAGCCGAGGCAGAGATTGCGGCCGCATTAAAATATAGTCTGCGCGATCTCGTGTCGTTGAATGCAGCAGATATTATTGCAGACTATTACGAGCTCCCTATTCAATTACCGAATCAGTCGAAAATCAACGCGATTGTTGCCGATCGTCAGTTGCTGCAACCTGTAGTCGAAGTAGCGCTTGAGATATCTGAGGAATTTGCGGGTATTTTCCCTGCCGAATTGGCGCTGGCTGCGTTGATTGACACCGCGTCAGAGCCAGTGGTCATCGCCTACCAAAGCGGGCAAGAACCAGCGCTGTTGCAGGTGAGTCGAGAGTCAACGTTACAAGTAAATCGCGTTGTACGGCCATTGGAAAAGCTCAGTGAACTGAGTTTTGATGAAATAAAATTAGGTGGTTTGCAACCGCTATCCGTCGAAATCCAGCGTTCTGCCGATTACTTTGAACGGCAGCTTCGACAGCGTCCAATCAAGCATGCATTGCTTGCGACTGCCTTGCCAAATATGACCGAAGTGATCCAACAGTTAAGCGATGATCTCGGCTTAACGGTTGAAGTTTGTCCGTATCCCAATTGGGCACAAGAGCTTGCTGCTGGTGATTACAGTGATTTCTCGGCGTTAGGTGGACTGCTGTTGCTGCGGCAAGAGCAGGACAAAGTGGCGGAGGATGCAGCATGAAGTCGATTGCCAACCTCTATGTTAGTGAATTAAAGCCACGCTACGAGCGCTATACGTTGCCTATAGCCGCAGCGATCTGTGGTGGACTCGCCGTTGCTCTACTGGTTGCAAACGTGATTGGGAATCAGTGGCTAGCGAGCGAACAAGCGACCGCACAAGCATTGCAAACGGAAATTACGAATCAGCAAAAGCTGTTGGACGTGCAGCAAGAATTGCTTAAACAGCGCACCAACGACCCGGTATTAGTGGCTCGGCAAGAGCAATTGGAAAAGCAAATAGCGCAACGGCAGCGATTGCAGCGGCAGATGCAATTAGTCTTAGCTGCTAACGACGATCAAGTTCCTGAGCTGTTGGCCGATATAGCAAAGGTGGACGCTGAGGCAATTTGGCTGCAGCGCATAACCTTGCGAGATGGTGAGTTGACGTTACATGGCTTTACTCAACAACCTGCTCAATTGCCGCTGTGGATTGAACGTTTTGCTCGGCATCCGAGTTTAAAAGATCGGCAATTTGGCGTGTTCGACTTACGCGTTGCGAATGAGAGTGCGCTTGAATTTACGGTGGGAACCTTGCCAGCAGCCAGTTCGACTGCACAAACTGCTGACTCACAAGACCCGCAAGTTCTGCCACAAGTTGCCGCGGGAGGCCAACCATGAAAGAGCAATGGTTGAAGTGGCAAGAGCAGTTTTTGACATTACCAGAGTCTCGGCGCCGGTTTTGGTTGCTATTTGTGGTTGGTATTTTGCTCTACATAGGGATTTGGATGAGTTTGCTGCCGCTTTATAACGAGATTAGTTCAGCGCAAGCGCGACAAACACAGCAGCGGTCTCAGTTAGCTGGAATGGAGCGCGAACTCGCTTCTATACAGCGCTCGTTAGCAGGCGATCCAGCAGCGGCATTGCGGCGTAATGTCGAGCAATTACAGGAACGTCTTGCTCGCATTGATAGTGAGTTAGCCGCTGCCTCGAATTACGTTGGTGCAGCGGATAACCGTGAATTTTTGAAACAATTATTGGCTGCTGCCGATGGTGTGACCATACAGTCGGCTTTAGCGATGCCGGTTGAGGTCGTTTACCAGGATCAGGAACAACCTGATACCGCAATCTACAAACACCGCTTGCAATTGAAACTGACGGGCTCTTACTTTGCGGTGCAGAAATATTTTGCGACCTTAGATCAATTGCCGTGGACATTTTACTGGCAGAGTATGGATTATACTGTGCGTACACATCCAAACGCAGATGTGTTGATAGAACTTTATACCTTGAGTTTGGAGCGGGATTATGTGGCGAGTTAACGTCCTTTTTCTGCTGCTCCTGAGTGGTGCCTCCATGGCGCAGCAATTGAGTGATCCGACCGCTCCACCGCGATATCGCACTGAGATGGCGGTATCGTCAGTCATAAACTTACAATTACAG
>DASSWH010000016.1:0-8692 GCA_035705175.1 Pseudidiomarina sp. | reverse complement strand
AATCCGTGATGCATGGATTTCCGAAGCAGCTGAAAAATTAGACGCACGTATTTTCTTGATTAAAACCTGCGTCGCTCTTTGTCCATTAATCGGACTGCTGGGTACCGTAACGGGTATGATTGCAGTATTTGAAATAATGGCGGTACAAGGTACCGGTAACCCTCGCTTGATGGCGTCGGGTATCTCAATGGCGACAATCCCGACAATGGCGGGAATGGTTGCAGCGTTGTCTGGCATGTTCTTCGCAACACGCCTTGAAGCGCGGGTCAAACGTGCGAAGAACAAGCTGATCGACAGTTTGCCACATCATTAAGAGAGAAGAATTATGGCAAGTAAACGTATTCGTGAAGAGGAAGATGCAGCGATCGATATGACACCGATGCTCGATATCGTGTTCATCATGTTGATATTCTTCATCGTAACGACCTCTTTCGTCAAAGAAGCTGGTATTGACGTGAACAAGCCAGAAGCGAGTCAGGCCCAGAAGAAACCTTCGGCCAACATCTTCATAGCTATTCGTGCGAATGGTGAAGTGTGGATGGACAAGCGTATGGTTGACGTTGAGCGAGTAGGCGCGAACATTGAACGCCTATTGGCGGAACAGCCGACTGATATCGTAGTGATTCAGGCAGACAAAGAAGCCAAACATGGTGTTGTCGTAGAAGTCATGGATCAAATTAAGGAAGCGGGTATTGACAAAATATCCATAGCCGCAGAGGACGATTAATATGGTGCGCTTTATAGTATCAATACTATTAGGTGCTGCAGCTACGTTCCTCCTGTTTGCGTTCATGGCATTCTTGATCAGCGGGGGAGACGGGCGAAATGCACCGCCTCCACCATCTGCAGTCATCGAGATTGTAACGAATCCGCCTGACTCAGATGTGGATCAGCGTCGTCGTACGCCACCACCGCCACCGCCACCGCCGTCTCAACCGCCGGAAACTCCGCCGAATGAGCCGGACAATGCGGACAACGAAGGGATGAACCTATCCCTTGGGTTTGAGGTCGATGTTGGTGGTGCTGAAACTGGGTTTGATACCGGTGGTATGATGACAGATGGTGAAGCCACGCCAATTGTTCGTATCAATCCGCGTTATCCGCCAGCTGCAGCTCGCGATGGCATTAGCGGTTGGGTACTCCTCCGTTTCACAATTGATGAAACCGGTGGTGTAACTGATGTTGAGGTACTTGATTCAAACCCACGTCGGGTATTTGATCAAGAAGCACGTCGAGCGCTATTGCGTTGGAAATACAAGCCGAAAGTTGTAGATGGCAAAGCTGTTCGTCAGCCAGGCCAGACTGTTCAGCTTGACTTCAACTTGGAGCAGGAGCAATAACCGATGAACCACAACAAATTATCAATGCTGATTAGTGCAAGTCTGTTGTGCGGCGCGTTAGCTATGGGCTCAGCCTCAGTTACGGCGCAAGAGGTGAATTATAACCTGCCGACTGCCGAAGCCGTTCAGGCGCGCAAAGATGCGCGTCAGAATCAAGCTGTAGGTGAGCGCACGGGTCGTCGCATCATGAGCGCCTTTGAGCTGTATAGCGAACAAGAGGACGTCAAAGGTGCGATAGCTGAGCTCGAAGAAGCGGATCCAAGTAATACCTTTGACCGTGCTTACGTCATGCGTTTTCTCAGTAACTTGTATGCCGCGGACGATCGCAGTGAAGAAGCTTATCGGGTGAGTAAAGAAGCTGCCGATTACGATACACTCGGATGGTCAGATCAAGCTTCAGCGTTAAAACTTACTGCTGATCTTGCTCTATCACTCGAGAAGTACTCGGAGGCAGTGGAATACTACGGTAAATGGTTACAGTTCACTGGTGAGTATGATCCAGAGGTATTCTCTCGTATTGCGACTGCTTACTATGAAATGCAGCAGTATGACAAAATCATTAAACCTGCGGATATGGCGATTAAATATTACGAAGAGCCGAATAAAAATCCGTATATTTTAAAGGTTGCGTCATATTACGAGCGTAAGATGTATGACGATGCGATTCAGGTGTTAGAACAAGGATTGCAGGTGCTGCCCGGTGAAAAGACGTGGTGGAACCAGCTTGGCATGTTGTACATGCTCGAAGAAAACATAGCGAAAGCGTTGCAAACACTCGAGATAGCTTACTTGGCTGGTTACTTTGATAAAGAGACGCAATATAAAGCTTTAGTTCAACTGTATTCCAATAGCGAAATTCCGTTTAAAGCGGGTATGTTAATGGAAAAACATTTGAATTCGGGTGATATTGAAAAGACTGCTCGTAATTATCAAAGCGGCGCCAGTAACTACGAAATTGCGAAGGAATTTGAAAAGGCTGCTGAACTCTATGGTAAGGCCGCTGAACTCGAAGAAGAAGATAGTGAAAAGGCACAGCAGTATCGTCGTCAGGGCACGTCTTATCTTCGTGGAGAGCTGTACGCGAAAGCTGCAGATGCATATTTAAAAGCAATTGAATTCGGTATCGAGGATGAAGGTCCAGTGTACATGTCTTTGGCGGAATCCTATTTCTATCAAGCGAAATATCCGCAAGCTTTAGAATATGTCTTAGAAGCGAAGAAAGATCGCAACCAAGCACGCTCAGCGCGTAGTTGGGAGAACTATATTCGCTCCAAAGCAAGCAACAAAGGCATCGATCTGTAGTTTCGACATGCTTTTACTAAAAACCTCAAGGGGCAACTCTTGGGGTTTTTTAATGTCTGAATTTTGAGTTGTGTCCATTTTTGTAAGATCTGTATAAATTGTAGCGTCTATACTCAAGCAGTGAACTAAACTGAACCTGCGCAATCAGCGTAAATTGTCTTTGTAGAGCAATGAAAGGAACACATCATGAAAGCTATGAATAAGTCATTATCAATTGCCGCCGGTGCGTTACTAGCAACGGCTGCAACATCCGTACCTGCTGAAGCGAACCCATTTGGATACAGTGTATTGGTTGCTGGTTTGCAGCAAGAAAGTCAGCAACAAGAAGCGAAATGTGGTGCTGAGCATAAAGAAAAGATGAAGGACAAAGCCAAAGAAGGGAAATGTGGTGAGGGTAAATGCGGTGAAGGTAAGTGTGGTGCTGAGCATAAGGAAAAGATGAAAGACAAAGCCAAAGAAGGGAAATGTGGCGAGGGTAAGTGTGGTGAGGGCAAATGTGGCGCTGAGCATAAAGAAAAGATGCAAGACAAAGCCAAAGAAGGAAAGTGTGGTGAAGGTAAGTGCGGCGAGGGTAAATGCGGCGCAGCGTAGGTGTAGGATTACGCAGGGAGTTTCTGTCGCGAGTTGAGGCAGAAACTCCCGCGGTAGGTTTTTGGGAAATTGCTCCGGAAAATTGGCTACCGCGCGGCAATCACGCGTATCGTCAATTGGATGCTATTCGTGAACGGTATCCACTGACGACGCACGGATTATCGCTTTCTATCGGTAGTTTTGACCCACTCGATGAACAATTGGTTGTGGCGATTAAAAGGTTTCTCGATCGGTTTGATATCGAATTATATTCTGAACATTTAAGCTACTGCTCTGGACATGGTCATTTATACGATTTGTTGCCCATCCCTTTTACCGAAGAAGCGGCGGATTATGTCGCAAATCGGGTACGACGAGTACAGGAAATCATTGAGCGTCCGTTGGTGCTAGAGAATGTTTCCTACTATGCTGCGCCAGGCCAAGAAATGCCAGAACTCACCTTTATCAAATCTGTACTAGAGCAAGCCGACTGTAAACTCTTACTAGACGTCAATAATGTGTTCGTAAATAGCGTCAATCATGATTATGACCCTTATGCGTTCATTGCTGGATTACCAACTGAGCGCATTGTTTACGGGCATATTGCTGGACATACAGAAGAGGCCCCCGATTTATTGGTCGACACACACGGTGCAGATGTACGTGATGAAGTGTTTGATTTGTTGCGGTTTGCGTACCAACAACACGGCATTTTTCCGACTTTATTAGAGCGTGATTTCGATATTCCACCGTTGCCCACATTGCTCAATGAAGCTGAACATGTCGAGCGTATTCAGACAGAGATTGAGTCGCATCTGAAAACTGCAACGCAGCCGATGCGTCGTATTGTATGAACTTTGTCGATACTCAAAAACAGTTTGTCGCATGGTTGCGAGACCCACAAAATAATCCGGCACCGGAGATGATTGAGAGTCGACGATTGGCAATATACCGACGTTTGGTTCGGAATAATGTAGCGAGTTTTCTAGCCAGCGGCTTTCCGGTGTTGAAAGCGCGAACGTCAGCCGATGTGTGGCAAGCCTGGGTTGATAATTTTTTGTCCTCACATGAAGCGCAGTCACCATTCTTTTCCGACATAGGACGAGAGTTTGTTCAGTTTCTTGAATGCCATAAACATCCAGATTTAGGGCAGTTTGTCAGAGAGCTAGCTCGGTATGAGCGTATGGATGTTGATGCGATGTTTGCCCTGATACCAGCCGAGTTACAGGTAGCCGATTTGGCGCAACTTGAAACACAGTGCTGGTTCGTCAGTCCAGCTGTGTTTCTCGATCAGTTTTATTATCCAGTCACCTCTCTTCAAGCCGATCAAGATGAGCCAATAAAGCGCGATCATCCGCAATTTGTTCTGGTTTATAGGGCGTTGAATGAAGTATCGACCGACCACGTTCAATTTTTGGAACTGACGCCGCTGACAGCGGTCTTAATAGAGCTCCTGCAGCAAACTCCGGGACAAAACCAAGAGGAATTAGAAGTCCAGTTAACGCCTTTACTTCCGCACATGAATGCCGAGCAATTGAGACAGGGTCTACAACACATTCTCACAGATTTTGCAGAACGTTCTGTGTTGTTAGTGAAGCGTTGATCAAGTATGATCCGCGCCGTTCAATCGTCAATTTGGTGAGGTAATTTACGATGTCTCATGATGAGAATTTTAAAGACGAATCATCTGCCACAGTAGGGTGGATTGCCGTTATTTTGTTTGTTGCTGTGCCCTTGTTACCCGCTATTCTAGCTTGGGCCAAAATCATATCTGCTTAAGCCTCAGGTTACGACGTCACGCGGGTGCGAAGAACGCGTAACAATGGCTTGGGGTCATAATTAAACACAACAAATCACACTGCACAGGTAACTTTATGTCACTGTCGTTATTGCTGGTAGAGGATAAGCCGGCTACGCAAGCAATGTTATTGGCGATACTTGCCGAAACTGAGTTTGTAGTAACCGTAGCCAATGATGGCTTAGACGGTCTGAGTCACGCAAAGCACCGCCATTTCGATCTGGTTGTGGTTGATCACAAAATGCCATTGATGGATGGCTTGTCATTATGCAAAAACTTACGCGAGTTGAGTGATTATTTGTATACGCCCATTTTATTCTTAACAACGCAAGATGTTCGGGACATCGAACCTGTTGCCAAGCATGCTGGTGCCGATTTGTGTTTGGCAAAGCCTGTTGACGCCGACCGACTTCTGGCGATTTTAGCGGATTTGACTCAAGGTTATCGGCTACACTCACAGTCGCTATCGGCACCGTCTCGACAAGTTGGTTAAGATGACGATTGAACATCTCATTCGGGCGATACCTGATTATCCGAAACCCGGGATCATGTTTCGTGATATTACCCCTCTGTTAGCCGATGCAGACGGTTTTCGACAGACTATCGACAAGTTGGCCGAGCGTTATCACGATCAAAACTTGACTCAGATCGTCGGAATCGAAGCACGGGGCTTCATTTTCGCGACTGCTTTAGCCTATAAACTCGGTGTTGGTTTTGTGCCATTACGTAAGCCGGGTAAACTACCGAATCCAACGTATCGCCAATCGTATCAACTTGAGTATGGTGAAGATTCTCTTGAGATACATCGGGATGCATTAGGTCGTGATGACCGCGTAATTATTGTCGATGACTTGCTGGCAACGGGCGGCACAGTGATTGCAGCAGTTGATCTCGTGCGTCAGACTGAAGCGACCGTAATAGAGTGCGCGTTTATCGTTCAACTTGATGATCTGTCGGGTGTGCAACGATTGGCAGATGCGAAGATTCCAAGCTATACCCTCTGCCGATTTTAGGGTAACGTAAGCAGTCGTTAAGTCACTGCTGTTGATATTCAACAAGAGGAATTGGGTCGAATGAGTTATCAGGTTTTAGCTCGTAAGTGGCGTCCCCACACCTTTGCTGAGGTTGTGGGTCAGCAACATGTGCTGAAGCCATTGACGCATGCTTTGACTACTCAGCGACTCCATCACGCTTGGCTGTTGACTGGAACACGCGGAGTAGGCAAGACAACCATTGCTCGTATTCTCGCTAAAAGCTTGAATTGTGAGCAAGGTATTACCCCTGAGCCATGCGGGACTTGTGGCGTATGTACAGCAATTGATGAAGGCCGATTTGTTGATCTACTCGAGATTGATGCAGCGTCTCGAACCAAAGTAGAAGACACACGCGAGTTGTTAGACAACGTGCAGTACAAGCCAACGCAAGGTCGTTATAAAGTTTACCTCATTGACGAAGTGCATATGCTGTCTCGACACAGTTTCAATGCGCTTTTAAAAACCTTAGAAGAACCCCCTGAACACGTGAAATTTCTGTTAGCGACAACAGATCCACAAAAGTTACCCATCACGGTGTTATCACGCTGTTTACAGTTCAACCTGAAAGCGCTATCGCGACAAGAAATTGCAGATCATTTGCAGCAAGTCCTAACCGCTGAATCGATTCCGTTTGATCTTGCAGCGATACAACACTTGGCGCGGGCGGCGCAAGGTAGTCTGCGCGACGCTTTGAGCTTGACTGATCAGGCGATTGCTCAAGGTGAGCAACAAGTCACGACTGCTGCCGTTCAGCAAATGTTGGGAAATGTTCCTGGTTTCGAACTTGCTGCCATGTTGCAGCAGATTATTCACGGGCATCCGCAGCAGGCCCTTGACCTGGTCAACAAGGTTGCTGGCCAAGTGCCGGATGTAGGCTCGCTATTGACTGAGTTGCAACGGTTAGTGCATCAGTTAGCCATGGTGCAGCAAGTTCCCACCAGCGCAGAGTTATTTGCTTTAAGCGAAGCCGAGTTAGAGCTGGCACAAATTATTCCCGCTGAACTGCTTCATATTTTTTATGATATTTTGAGTTTGGGGCGTCGCGATTTGAACTATGCGGTTGATGCACGTTCGGGCGTAGAAATGACTATTTTAAGGCTATTGGCATTTCGTCCTGAAGTGATTGAGGTACAAGAAACCTCGCCGGCAACCGTAACTCGGGAGCAGCCTGTGCAAACGGCACCCGTAGCATCTCAGTTACAAGCCGAGCCAGAACCTGAATCGGAACGCCAACCCGAACCCGAACAAAAATCTGAACCAAAGTTAAACTCAGCAGCGGAGCCAAAATCGGAACCACAGCTGCAGCCACAGACAGAGCCAGAGCCAGAGTCAAAAAACAGTGCCGATTCAGTGCGCGCGTTGATCGCGACGCGTGATGCGCTCGACCAAAAAAAAAACGCTAGTTCACAGATTCAACAAGTAGAGCGAAGTGCATCGTTTGTTTCCACAGCCGTGGCGCCAAGTTCGTCCAAAGATATACCCATGGATGACGAGCAGCTGGGCGAACCTGAGCCCTTGCCAAGTTTGCAACACGAGGCAACAAAGCCTGTGCAGCAGCCTGAACCGCAATCTTCAGTTGCGGAGACTATTGCGCCACACATTCGAACTGCGGCTGAAATTGATGGTTGGGCTGCTATTATCGACAATTTGGATATCCATGGATTACCACGTCAACTCGCGATGAACAGTACCTACGAATTGCGTGATCAGGGCGATTGCATTATTCGTCTGCGACAGCAGTGGGCTCATTTACTCAGTGATGGTCCGGTTCAAGTACTCAAGGACGCATTACAAACGTCTCTAGACGTCACCACTGTGGCCGTTGAAGTCGCGCATTCGGAATTACCGACGCCCGTCGAAGTTCAAGCTCGGATTGATCAACAACGTTTGCTCAGAGCACGACAGAATTTGGCAAGCGACCCGGTAGCCCAAGCGCTACAAGAAACGTTTCAGGCGCAATTAATTGAAGACAGTATTCAACCTAGTTAGAGGAAGTAATTATGTTTAAAGGTGGTATGAGCGGCATGATGAAGCAGGCGCAGCAAATGCAAGAGCGGATGCAGCGGGCTCAAGAAGAAATTGCGAATCTTGAGGTGACTGGCGAGGCCGGTGCCGGTATGGTCAAAGTGACTATGCTGGGTAATCATAACGTGCGTCGAGTGTCGATTGATCCAAGTTTATTCAGTGAGGACGATGCTGAGATGATTGAAGATTTAGTTGCTGCAGCAATTAACGATGCCGTGCGTCGAGTTGAGCAAACCAGCAAAGAAAAGATGGCCGAAGTGACTGGCGGAATGAATTTGCCACCTGGCTTTAAGATGCCATTTTAAGGATAGCAACGTGCGTTTCAGTCCTCTCATCGAAGAATTAATTCAAGCACTTAAAGTGCTTCCTGGAGTCGGTCAAAAGTCGGCACAGCGGATGGCGTTTCAGTTATTGGAACGTCATCGAGAGGGTGGACAACGGCTAGCTATGGCGTTGCAGTCCGCTATTGAACACGTCGGGCATTGCAGTGTCTGTCGTACGCTCACGGAGCACCAGACCTGTACTTTGTGCGCAGATACGAAACGGCGTGACAGTGGGTTGCTCTGCATTGTCGAGTCGCCTGCAGACGTTGTTGCCATTGAACAAACGTCGCAGTACCAAGG
>DASSWH010000015.1:0-10211 GCA_035705175.1 Pseudidiomarina sp. | reverse complement strand
AATTTTTTATGACGGTAAACTGCTGCTTTTGGCGACTTCATCGTCTGCCTCAAGCGTGGGGCGCATTTTAGAGATTTAACTGCGCCCGTCAAGCGCCTTTTGAGCATTTTGATATGTTTTTTTACTGACTGCTGATTTTCTCAACGATGTGATTAAAATTCGTATCATTCGCGCGCCAAGCATGCATCTGCTAGGATAATTGACGATGAGTTTTGATCAAAAAGCTAACAATTTAAGAGGTATTGGATCATGAATGGCGATATTCGGAGTTATCGCGGCGTCGAGCCTCAGTTCGGGGAACACGTCTATGTTGATCAAAGTACGGTTATTGTCGGTGATGTACGTGTGGGTGAACACTGCTCGTTCTGGCCCTTCGTGTCAGCTCGCGGCGATGTCAATACAATTACTATAGGTGCACGTACTAATATTCAAGACAATACAACGTTACATGTGAGTCGAGTCAGTGAGCGAAACCCTGAAGGGCATCCGTTGATTATCGGAGAAGATGTTACGGTTGGACATCAAGTCATGCTCCACGGTTGCGAAATTGGTAATCGCGTTCTGATTGGTATGTCAGCCATTATTATGGACGGCGCAGTTGTCGAAGATGACGTCATTATTGGTGCGGGTAGCTTAGTTCCACCAGGCAAACGTTTAAAAAGTGGACATTTATACGTTGGTAGCCCAGTCAAAGAGCAACGCCCATTAACTCAGGCGGAGTTAGATTTTCTGCCGGAATCAGCGGCCAACTATGTGTTGCTAAAAGAAGACTACCTCCTCCACGTATCTCCAGTGTAGGTCAGTCAATGAAAATCTCGCGAGCGATTACTCCGCAATCCAAATGCGCTTAATCGCTCCGTTTCATCTATTAAGTGTCCAGCAATAACATGAACGACCTCACCGTGAATTTCGACAATACCTTTGACCTTTAATAATTGCGCTGTCAGATAAGCTTGCCGGAACTTTCGAGCTGTAGCTAACCAAATCACAATATTCATGTTACCCGTTTCATCTTCAAGCGTGAGGAAGGTGACACCGCTACTGGTTCCTGGTCGCTGCCGGCATGTCACAAAGCCCACAACTTGAACCACTTGTTGATGACGACATAAAGCTAATTCACTGGCTCGCTTACAGCCTTTGAGTACACCTTGTTCACGTAACAGTGCAAGAGGGTGCCGACGGACACTGACCCCCATTGTTCGATAGTCGGCTGCAATATCAGCACATTCTAAAGGCGCAGCGATAGTATCCAGATCAGTTGGTGTAGTGTCGACACCAACAAATAGTGGTAGTTGCTCTACTTGTAAAGTTAGACTTTGCCACTGACTTTGATAACGATGGCCACTAACGCTCTGCAGTGCATCTGCAGCAGCTAATTCTTGTAGTGCCGAAGCCGATAAACCTAATTCACGCAGCTGTTCCAGAGAACGAAATCCTGCCTCTGGTCGTTGTTGCAATAACGCTCGCACTTCTTCTTCACGCAGTCCTTTCACAAGTCGTAAGCCAAGCCGTAAACCCAATTGTTGCTGCATAGGTACCAATTGGTGATCCCAATCACTTTTTTGAATATCGGCGGGTAGTACTGCAATGTCATGTCGCCGAGCGTCTTGAATCAACTGATCTGCCGAATAAAAGCCCATGGGTAAACTGTTCAGCAAAGCGCAATAAAACGCGGCAGGGTAGTAATATTTCAGCCATGCTGATGCATAGGCTAGGTTGGCAAAACTTGCCGAATGAGACTCCGGAAATCCGTACTCGCCAAAACCACAGATCTGATGATAAATGCGTTGCGCAAAATCGAGCTCATAGCCACGCTGCAACATACCGTCAATGAGCTTATCTTCGAACTGTTTTAGTTTACCACTACGCTTCCAGTTGGCCATTGCGCGGCGTAAATGATCGGCTTCACCACCTGAAAAACCTGCTGCGACCATGGCTAACTTAATCACTTGCTCCTGAAAAATAGGTACGCCCATAGTTCGTTCAAGAACCTGTTTTACCGCTGGACTAGGGTAGGTAACCGGTTCAATCCCAGCGCGGCGGCGTAAGTAGGGATGTACCATATCGCCTTGAATGGGGCCGGGCCGTACAATGGCAATTTGCACGACTAAGTCATAGAAGGTTCTTGGCTTTAACCTCGGCAACATGTTCATCTGCGCACGTGATTCAATTTGAAAAACGCCAATCGAGTCTGCCTTTTGGAGCATTTTGTAGACCTTCGGGTCTTCGGTTGGAATGGTTGCTAACTGATATGACTTGCCATGATGCTGATGCACCAACTGCAGCATTTTACGAATAGCGGTTAGCATACCGAGTGCCAAAATATCGACTTTGATCAACTTCAAAGCTTCGATATCGTCTTTATCCCATTGAATAACCGTACGTTCAGGCATACTCGCATTTTCGATAGGCACTAACTCAGATAATGTTCGTGATGCAATTACAAATCCACCTACATGCTGAGACAAGTGACGTGGAAATCCGCGAATTTGTTCAATCAATTCTAATAGCCAGCGTCCGCGAGGCGTCTCGGTAAGACCTGGAACTTGTTCTTGCAGTTGTTGTTGCCATGGAGTGTCATGGTCGCGTCGATCGATACGACTAAGATAGTGACGTAACTCTTGCTCGCTGTACCCCAGCGCCTTGCCCACATCACGCACAGCACTCCGTAAGCGATAACAAATAACGGTCGCAGCTAAAGCAGCTCGATCACGGCCGTATTTTTGATAAATGTATTGGATAATCTCTTCGCGACGTTCATGCTCAAAATCAACATCAATATCGGGTGGCTCGTCTCGCTCTATCGAGACAAAGCGCTCAAATAGAACATCAATCTGATCCGGATTCACGGCGGTGATATGCAAGCAATAGCAGACCACTGAATTGGCTGCTGAACCGCGTCCTTGATAGAGAATGCCACGCTGTTGTGCATACTGAACAATGTCATGAATAGTTAAGAAAAAATACTCATAGCCCAGCTGTGCAATGAGTTCGAGCTCCTTTTCAAGCTTGATCTTCACATCATCCCGCAATCCTTTGGGAAAGCGCTTAGCCGCGCCTGTATAGGTTAATTCGCGTAAATAATCGGTCGCTGTGCGTCCAACCGGAACCAATTCAGCTGGATATTCATAACGCAATTCACTGAGTTCAAAGCGGCATTGATTCATGACTTTGACCGCCGCCTGACGCCAAGCGAGTGGGTAACAATGCGCCAGCTCTTGTTGATCACGTAATCGAAACTCTTGGTTGGGTAAGAGTTCCTGACGTACCTTAGCCAAAGGTTGCTGCAAGCGAATCGCCGTGAGTACATCATGCAATGGCTGCCGCGCAGCAGTGTGATAGTTGACCTCACAAGCCGCTACAATAGGGAGTCCGGTTTGCTGCTGGTACTGTTGATAACAACGATAACGCTCGACATCATCGGCTTGGTAATGACGGCTAAAAGCCAACCACAAACCATGTTTTTGAAACTGTTGCTGGAGCGGTTTGCTGTGCAGTTGCACTGCATTATTATCCAGCGGCCGCCATAAGCATAAGCATTCATCAAGATGCTGCATGAAGTCACCGACATGCACTTCATACTGTCCCTTCGGGCAACGTCCGCGCGCTGTCGTGATCAGCTGACATAACTGGGCGTAACCGCGACGGTTACACGCAATCACAATACAGACACCCAGCTCTGGCACTTGAAACTCACTGCCGAATAATAATTTTAATGGTGTTTCACGGGCAGCTACATGCGCTCGAACAATACCTGCAACTGAACACTCGTCAGTAATTGCCAGCGCTTGATAGCCGAGCTGGACTGCGGTCTCAATGAGTTCATGAGGATGTGCAGCGCCGCGTAAAAAGCTATAATTGGTCAAACAATTCAGCGCAATTGGCGGCGTTCGATCAACTAAACCAGCCATGTAGAAACCACCCTTGCTGATCGTGGTAAATCCACCCTTGCCGCTGGGATGAGTCAACCGCAATAAAGTAATCACGTACGCACGGTTCATCATCCCACCAACCGCTTTGTAAACGCTCAGGTCCCCAATGCAACTGCCACTGCCGCCGATCAATGGGTTGGGCTTGTGGCAATAGCCACAATGGTCGTCGCGGCGAACGCTCAAGCTCAGGCATGGGTTTATCGTGCGCGTCATTGTTCCAAGGCTCAACTCGATGGGCATACTCAGGGCGCCAATCAGCCTGCACTTCAGGAACCTGGATAGCCTGCTCTCCCAAACGTGCTTGAATACGACTCACCAGCGCTGCAACTGCAGGTAATTCTTGCTGCTCAGATAACAAGCTATTCGCATGCGCTTGGCGAGTTTCTAGCTCACGGGCTCGAATACTCAGTTCCAACGCTGGAAACGGCAGAACCTGTCGCTCTAGATGTAATTGACACAGCTGCAACATATCGCGCTGCTGCCAAACGGCATGCGCAAAATGAATCTCGACGACTGTGGACGGTTGATCACGGTGGTACGCCTGTAATCGCAAACTACGAGTACTGAGTTGTCGCCCCTGTAAGAACACTTCAAGGTGTTGTAACAGACGCTTCAACGCAAAGACTAATTGCGGCCAGCCCTCTACTTCACTGAGTAAATCAATACGCTGGTAAAACTGTGCTGGTGGTCGGTAGTAACGCTGTGGTGGTGAAAAATCGCCACGTAGCTCCGCTAGGTAATGAGTAATATCTTTACCAAAGCGCGCCCCTAATGCGCTATTCGTGCGCTGCAGCAAACTACCTAAGGTGGTCATGCCAACATCCAATAAGCGCTGCTGTGCTCGGTTCTCTAAACCACTCGCTTGAATTGGTAACTGCGCCAATGCCGCTGTGGTTACTTGTGGATCAGCACTAAGTACGCTTACTTCTGCTTGCGCTAATAGTCGTGCCGCTAGTGGACTATAACCACTGGCCCAGTAGTATCGAATCGGCGCTTCTTGTAAGCGTTGTTGTAATTGCTTTTGCAGTGCCTGCCAACCACCATATAAACGCAACAAGCTACGCACCTCAAATAACAAACCTTGAGGTGGTTGGAGAGCAATTTGTGCGACATCTTGATACAACAGTTGCGCCAACTGCTGCAGTAATAATTGCTCGCGATTGTTGTGGTAATCACGACAAATGAGATTTGGCACTAAAGTGGTTGCGGTTACCATGGCCATGCCACGCTGAATACCTGCAACCTGCGCCGCAGTATTTAACTGAACCACGCGCGGCCCTGTAGAGCCAAATTGCTGTAGTAAGACTTGTGGTTGTTGGCGCTCTGCCTCAGCTTGCGCCGCCAGTTGTTCATCCAACAACAAATAAGGTGCGTGTACATACAACCAACCATTAACTCGGGCACTCATAACACCAACCGTGCAGCTCCTGCTGTTGAATGGTGTCCAGCGCTTTGCCGAGCCTGCTTGGTCAATCGTCGCTCGGGGAACAAGCGTTGCAAAGCACAAGGGAAAGGAGGGAGTGGCCAACCAAAACGGCGCTTTAACACTTCTATCTGCAACCCATCTTGCCAATGCAAACGCAACCGATTCACATAAGCTCTCGCCTCTGGTTCTTGCTGCCATGCGGTAAAAATAAATATGAGCTGCTGTGCTTGTTCAGTGACTTGTTGTAACCGCCGAACTTGCGCTGCATTCAATTGCGGCAACCATGCCAATACGACACCAACATTTTGTGATTGAACGCATTGCTCGACGGCCCACAGTGCCTTGGTGCTATTTGTTTCATACACACACCATTGTTGCTGAGGTACTAAACCTTGACTCTGTAACCCTGGCGCATAAGGCTGAGCGGGTGGGTTAACCCAAACATGTGGACGTCCGCTCGAACGTTGTAGCAAAGGCAAGACCAAACCTAACTCACCACGAAACCCAACCTCGACTTGAATCTCATTCACGCTACCACGTAACCAGCCACCTCCTAGTTGCGCATTAAGCTCCGGCCATCCCGTATCTAAAAAATCTGCTGAAGCCTTTTGTAGAGGAGTTTGCTGCCCCTGCCAGACCCAGCCTTTTTGCACCAATTGCTGTAGGTTTGTTGCGGTTGCGACCATAGCGATTCCCCATTAAAAATACTGTACATATATACAGTATAAATTAGCTGCTTTTTTCTCTACTGGCAAGTAAACGCGAATGACGTATCATAGAAATTCATGTTATCTGTGCAGAGAAAGCTATGGGAACCAAGCTCTTACTTCCATTTCGCCTTGTCATAAATTTTTGTTTTGGTGCCGTGGCGACCGCCATCATCGGTATCAGCATTATTGTGATTGGTATTCCGAAGCTGCTCCTCCCCATCCCCATGGTTCAACGCAGTATTTCTACTGCGGCAAATGCGCTGTTTCGTGTGTGGGGTTACGCCATGTCGCTGATGTTCCGCTTAACTCAACCCATGCGCTGGCACATTGAAGGCGATACGCTGCTGCATCGTGATCGCTGGTATATGATTTTGTGCAACCACCGTAGTTGGGTCGACATTCTGGTGCTCATGCACTTAGCTTGCCGTTATATGCCCATGCCACGGTTTTTCTTGAAACAACAGTTGTTCTGGGTGCCGGTAATTGGATTAGGCTGTTGGACATTGGATATGCCATTTATGCGGCGTTATAGCCGTGAAGTCATCGCGCGCAAACCACATCTGCAGGGTAAAGATATTGAAACCACACAACGTAAATGCGAGAAGTTTCGGCATATCCCTACTACGGTGATCAACTTCTGCGAAGGAACTCGTTTTACGCCTGTCAAACATCGTCAGAAACAATCACCCTACCACCATTTATTACCGCCGAAAGCAGGCGGTACCGCATTCACATTACAAACGATGGGACAGCAGTTTGATGCTATTTTGGACATTACGATTGTCTATCCTCCAAGTGACCGTCCAACCGTATGGAACTTACTCACTGGACAACTTCGTGACGTGTACGTGCATGTCGAAACCTTACCGGTCGAGCAAGATCTAATAGGTGATTACTTTCAGGATGAGGCTTACAAAAACCATTTTCAAAACTGGCTGAATAAGCGCTGGGAATTGAAGGATGAGAGAATAAAAACGACGCTCGCCAAATTAGCTGAGCGCCGTTCTTCTGATTAGCGGAGATTTATTAGTCGAGTTCGAGCAAATAACCAGCCAGACGTACGAAGTCACCTTGAAAATCTTCAGTGCCTTGAAAGCCTTGCGGGATCATTTTGTACTTGCCATTCACAATAAATGTTGGTGTTGCGTTCACTCGTAGATTTCCCGCATCGCGATCCATCTTGTTTGCCATACCACGCACGGAAAAGCTATTCATTGCTTTCTCGAGCTCTTCCGCGGACATATCAATCGCGGCAAAAACCTCGGCTAAATCTTCTTTGCTATTAATCATGTCTTGTTGAACAAAGTTGCGATTAAAAATAGCTTTGCTAATTTCATCTTCCTTGCCCAATTGTTTTGCCACTACGTAAGCGCGCGACATGTCGATACCCATACCGGCGTAATTAATGAAAGAGACATGAGCTTTATCAAAAGCTTCTGGAAATTCTGCTTTCATCGCCTGAGCAATAGGTTCAAAACGAAAGCAGTGAACACAAAAATACGAGAAAAATTCACGAATTTCTGGTTTCTCAGTTACTGTTTCTGACACGACTTCGTAATGCACACCTTCTTCAAATTGTTGCGCTGCCACTGGAAACATCATCAAGGCAACTACCGCAAACAATAACTTTTTCATATGAATACTTCCTGTTCTTAAGCGTTAACGATTAAAGTTCGGCTGTGCGCCAATTGGTTCATCTTGCAATACGGCGAACTGCTCTTTTAAGGTTAAAATCTGTTGTTCCCAATAGCGCTGCTCAGCAAACCATGGAAACGCACGACGAAAAGCAGAGTCATCCCAGCGCCGCGCTAACCAAGCCATGTAGTGTAAGATGCGAAAAGTGCGTAAGGGTTCAATTAAAGCCGCTTCATTTTCATCAAACTCACAGAACATTTCATAACCACTCAGCAGAGCATCCAGTTGCAATGCGCGCTGGTGACGATCATCGCCGGCCAACATCATCCACAAATCTTGTACCGCTGGGCCAGTGCGAGCATCATCGAAATCAACAAATGTCAGCTCTTGGTCACGTATGAGCATATTGCCTAAATGACAGTCACCGTGCAAACGTTGCTGCGCAAATGACCGGAAATCAACATCATGTACCGCAGAAGCTAAAGGTTCTGCGATAGCAAAAAAAGCCTCCTGCAAGTTCTCTGGTAACAACGGAGACTGCCGCAACGTGACTAAAGCATCGGTCACATATTCTTGACGATTAATAGTCAAGCGCTCAGTAAATTGACTTTGTCGCGCAACGGCATGCAAGCGACCAATTTGTTGCCCTATGCGTTCCAGTTGCTCCAAATCACCAGGCTCTACCGCACGCCCCCCGATACTTGGAAATACCGTAAAACGATACCCTGCGTACTCGTGCAGAGTATGACCGTGCAATCGCAACGGCGTTACCACTGGAACTTCGGCGTCCGCTAGTTCCGCGGTAAACGTATGCTCTTCTAATATTTGCGCTGTCGTCCAACGCGCTGGTCGATAGAACTTAGCGACATATCGCCGCTGATCATCGGCAATAAACTGATAAACGCGATTCTCGTAACTATTGAGAGCCAACAGCCCCGACATGGGGTCGACCCCAACGCTCTCCAGCGCATTGGCAATAACATCAGGGGTCAAGCCGCTGAAGCTAAAATCTTCATTTTCATTATTCATAGATGAAACTCGTTGTGTGCTCTTGTTGCACGGTTCCATCTGGATTGGTGACTTTAAATGTCACAGACTGCACACGCTCCGTCACTTCATCTGGGTTAACCGCAAGGGTAACAGGGACCGTCGCAACTTCCCCACCGTCGATAGTCAGTTGGGTTTGCCCTGACAACACATAATCACTAAAACCATTAACAGTCACCGTAAAACTTTCAGGTAATTGCGACTTATTCAAAATCTTCAGGGTATACACATTTTCAACCCAACCATCCATGTTGATGGAATAAAGCTGATTACGATCACGTAAGGTATCAAGTTCTAATGGGACGCGAGTCGATATGTCCCAAATCAACAAGGCTGTCATCGCGATCATCACCGTAAAATAGCCAATCGCTTTCGGGCGTAATTTGCGCGTCCGCCCGCCTTGTAAATTTCGCTCTGTGGTAAAACGAATCAATCCTCGTGGATAATTCATTTTGTCCATGACACCGTTGCAAGCATCGACGCAAGCACCACAATTAATACACTCATATTGCAAGCCATTGCGGATATCGATACCCGTTGGACATACTTGTACGCATAGGTTGCAGTCGATGCAATCCCCCAACCCCACAGCTTTTGGATCGACTTTTCGTGAACGACCACCACGTGGTTCTCCACGATTCGGATCATAGCTGACCGTTACGGTATCTCGATCGAACATGGCGGATTGAAAACGTGCATAGGGGCAGATATGCGTACACATAATTTCGCGCATCCAACCCGCATTGCCATAGGTACAAAACGTGAAAAACAGTACTGAGAACGTGGCCCAAAACCCTGTTTCGAACGTAAAGAATTGAGTAAACAGCTCTCGGATATCCGTGAAATATCCGACAAAAATAAGAGCGGTGAGCAATGCTACAATCAGCCACGACGTATGTTTAGCAACTTTTCGTAGTACCTTATTCGCATCCCAAGGGCGGCGATCCAGCGTCATGCGCTGATTGCGAGTGCCTTCAATCTTCTTCTCAAACCACATAAAGATGAAGGTCCACGTGGTTTGGGGACACATGAATCCACACCACACCCGACCATACAATGTCGTCACGAAGAAGAGGGCGAACGCAGCTACAATAGCTATCCACGCCAGAATAGTGAGATCTTGCGGCCACAATGTCATCCCAAAAATACGAAAGCGTTGATTGCCAATGTCGAGCAATACCGCTTGCTCACCGTTGAATTGCAGCCATGGGATTAAAATAAATAAGGCGAGTAAAATAAAACCAAAGCTGCGACGAAACCATTCTAGGCTGCCTTTAACATCGCGCACATAAATGCGGTTACGCGGCGCATAGTGATTATCACGCTCGTTGGGATCGGGCCGATGAATTTTAACCTGGTCGGCAGCCAGCACCTTCACTTTCTGTTCCATCACAGTACCACTTCAAGTGCTTCGATACCGGCCAGTATATCGAATTTCAGTGGGTTTATTGAGAGTTTTTG
>DASSWH010000014.1:0-2851 GCA_035705175.1 Pseudidiomarina sp. | reverse complement strand
GGCCAGAAAGTGCCAGAAACCAAGTACATTTTTGAAATCAATCCTGAGCACACGTTGGTACAACGCGTGGTTGGGTTAGACGACGAAGGGCGTTTTGGTGAATGGGCACAACTCCTTCTGGATCAGGCGACATTAGCCGAGCGTGGTAGTTTGAAAGACCCGGCACAATTTGTCTCACGGTTGAACAAATTGATGTTGGAATTAACCGACGCATAACCTGCCTCTAGCGAGGGTTGTCCGACCAAAGTCGGGCAATCCTCGGACTTGTAAAGCCCGTGTATGCAAGGTAAAGTTCGGGCTTATTCACACGCTAACCCAAGATAAGAAAAAAGAGGTTGTTGATGCGCATTATCCTGTTGGGCGCTCCGGGCGCAGGGAAAGGCACTCAAGCGCAGTTCCTAATGAAAACTTTCGGAATTCCACAGATTTCGACGGGCGACATGCTGCGAGCCGCAATCAAGGCGGGAACTCCGCTCGGGCAACAGGCCAAACAGGTGATGGATGCCGGTAAACTTGTTTCCGATGACATCATGATAGGTTTGGTCAAAGAACGTGTCGCTGAGCCTGATTGTCAAAATGGTTTTTTACTGGACGGATTCCCACGCACAATTCCGCAAGCCGATGCCATGCATGAGGCGGGAATTTCAATCGATTGTGTCTTGGAATTTGCTGTACCCGATGAAGTCATTGTGAAGCGCATGGCAGGACGCCGCGTGCACCCTGGTTCGGGTCGTGTCTATCACATTGAACACAATCCACCTACAACCGAAGGTAAAGACGACGAGACCGGTGAAGATTTGGTCATCCGTGAGGATGATAAAGAAGCGACAGTGCGTAAACGGTTGTCAATTTATCATGAACAAACCGAGCCATTAGTCGCGTATTATCGTAAACTGGCGGAACAGGGCAAGACGGCTTTTCATCGTATTGATGGAACCCGTGATGTCGAAACGATTAGTTCAGAGCTGGGTAAGCTACTTGGCTAATGCGTGACCGCTTCGACAAAGCCCACCTTGGAGTGGGCTTTTTTGTGAGTGTTTATCGAGTCAGACCAATAATAATAAGGATCGAATCATGGAATTTAGTTTTCATAACACTATGTTGTATGCGGGTTTACTGACCCTGCTTTATTTTGTGCTCTCCGTTCGCATTATTCGGCTCCGCTGGCGTGATAAAGTGGGTATCGGCACCGGTGAATCACAAGATCTCAAAGCTGCGGTCCGAATTCATGGGAATTTTTCTGAATATGTGCCGTTGAGCCTCCTGTTGTTGTTTTTGATTGAAGCCAGCGGTGGGCCGACTGAACTGGTGCATGCTTTAGGTGCAGCGCTCTTTATCGCGCGCATTGCGCATGCTATTGGCTTGACTAAAACCGCTGGAACATCAGCGCCGCGAGCTATTGGTGTATTGCTGACCTTTGTGGTGTTACTCACACAAGCAGGGTACATGGTTGGCTTTGCTGTTGGACGGTTAATCGGCGCATGATAGAAGTTCAACCCGGTCTCTATCGCACTGGCACGGCGGGGCAAAGCCCCGTCGTGTTGCTGCACAGCTCACAGAGTAATGGTGGGCAATGGCGAGCTTTGCTGAATGCCTTCGCACCTCATTTTGATTGTCTCGTTGTCGACCTGCTGGGGTATGGTAAGGCCCCAGCAGTGAGCATGGCTGAACCGCATCTGTTTCGATTTCGTGATGAACTGCCGCGTATTATGAATGCGATTCAGGCACTGAACTGGCAGCAGCCGGTGACGCTCATTGGCCATTCTTATGGTGGGGCATTGGCATTAAAGCTAGCGGTCGAGAAACCTATCGATGTGCGCAGTTTGGTTGTCTTTGAACCGGTCGCGTTTCATTTGTTGGAAGCCAATGAAGCCGCGCGGCTCGAAATTGAATCCATCTCCAGTCAGATGGTGAACAAAGATGCAAAAGCCGCAACAGCAGCTTTTGTGGACTATTGGAATCAACCGGGCTATTTCGCGGCATTGCCCGAAAAGATACAGCAGGCGATGACGTTGCAAGCGGGTAAGGTACAGTGTGATTTTGCCGCGCTCATGGGTGAGGAGTACGACCTTCGCGATTGTGCGTCGATTCGACAACCTACCCTATTATTGCAGGGACAGTATACGCAGAACAGTGCGCGGACTGTTGCTCACAAATTGGAAGTTGCTTTGCCTGCTGTGATCAGTAGAACCTTACCGTGTGGGCACATGGGGCCGATTACGCACGCTGAAGCTGTCAATGTCGAAATTTTGGAGTTCTTAGCAGCTATTTATGGGTTAGAGGCGCAACCGCCGACAGCCACGGACGTTCGGGGTTAGTTTATGTATCAGCCTTCGAGTGATGATTTTCCGTGGCTTGCTGATGAGCCCGATTATGCCTACCTCGACACGGCAGCGACTTGCCTAGTCCCAACCTGTGTTCGCCAGGCTATTGATCGTTACTTGGTGGATACGCATGCCAATGCGCATCGCGGTTCTTATGCACGCAGTCGCGCGGCTACGGAACAGCTCGAACAGGGACGAAAAACACTGGCAAGGTGGTTTCAGGTACAACCGGAACAACTGGTATTCGCAGCTTCGACTACGCAGGCATTGAATGATTTGGCGCAGGCATTACCAATACGTTGGCAAGCAGGTGACGAAATTCTGCTGTCCATTGCTGAGCATCATGCCAACTTATTACCCTGGCAGCGGCTCGCACAGCGTTTTGATCTCAAATTGCGGTTTATTGAGCTCACTCCAGAAGGGGACTTGGCGGATTCGGAGTTGCTGTTAACTGAGCGGACGCGGGTCGTTGCCGTCAATGCCGCTAGCAACGTAACCGGTGCTATCTATGAACTCGGTTCACTGTT
>DASSWH010000013.1:0-3509 GCA_035705175.1 Pseudidiomarina sp. | reverse complement strand
CAAAACACGTTAAGCTAAGGCAATTGTTGCCACAGAGATTAGCACAATGAAAAACGCCATACAGCACTTACTAAAAGGTCTTGCGATCTTATTACCGATTGTCGTCACCGTAGCCGTAGTTCGTTGGCTCCTGGTCACGATCGAGACTTGGTTGCGCCCGTTGTGGGTAGCTATACTCGGCGACCAATATTACTTCCCAGGTCTTGCCTTTGTCAGCTTTCTTGTGATTGCTGCCATTATTGGTTTTAGCTCGCGTTGGACCTTTATCAACAATTTCTGGATGATGCCCGGTAAAGTCATGGAACAAATGCCGGTTCTGCGGAGCCTATATGGCACCATCACCGATATTTTTGATTTAATGGGTGGCGAGCATTTTGCCGAGGAGTCGGTCGTTATCGTGACATTACCGGGGAGCCAACTGCGCCTGCTGGGCATTGTTACGAAAAAATCTGGCGACAAAGATGACCGACTCTCAAGCTTGCTCAACGATGAAGAAATTGCTGTGTTTTTACCGATGGCATATAACGTTGGTGGCTACATGATTATGGTTCCGCTCAGTTGTGTCGAGCCAGTCGATATGTCGCCTGCTGATGCCATGCAGTTAACGATTAGTGCTGGTATCGGTAAGAGTAGAAATTTTCCGAGTGGAACCAAAAAAGAGAAGTAGTCATGACCTATTTACCTTGCGTGGAAATTGAACCGACATCCGGAACGGCTAATCGCAGTGTGATTTGGCTGCACGGCTTGGGTGCCGATGGCAATGATTTTGCACCATTGGTGCCACACTTGCAGTTGCCAGACCATGCCCATGTGCGGTTTATATTTCCTCATGCGCCCCAACTGCCAGTGACCATTAACGGTGGTATGCGCATGCCTGCATGGTATGACATTCTAGAAATGTCGATCGATCGCCGTGTCGACGAGGCGCAATTGCGTCAATCAGCCGCTGAAATTATTAAATTGATTGAGCGAGAAATTGAGCGCGGTATTAAACCCGAGCACATCCTACTGGCAGGGTTTTCACAAGGCGGAGCCGTTGCCTATGAGGTTGCTTTGACCTATTCACAACGACTGTGTGGATTGCTAGCGTTGTCTACCTATCTCGCAACTCAAGCCACTATTGAAACCGCACCGGCCAATGCCGATTTACCGATACTCATACAGCATGGCTTGCAAGATCCAGTGGTGCCAGAATCGTTAGGTCAGCAGGCGCGTAACTGGCTGCAACAGCGTGGTTATGCGATCACTTATCAAACCTTTGTCATGCAACATCAAGTTTGTGGTGAGCAAGTTGCTGCAATCAATGCTTGGTTAGCTCAACACCTGTAATTTTTCTGCCCACATGCCAACCCAATGCAAGGCGGTTTCACGATTTGCGGTGCGAATGTTGACATGGCCTACTTTACGACCAGGACGGGGGGCTTTGTTATACCAATGACATTGGGTATCTGAGTGATGCCAGAGCCCAGCCGGAATTCTCTCGGCGCCGATCACATTAAGCATCAATGTAGGCTCCACTCGCAACTGTGGTAATGGCATTCCAGTTAAAGCGCGGATGTGCAAATCAAATTGACTACAATTGGCGCCGGTCATCGTCCAATGACCAGAGTTATGAACACGCGGTGCTATTTCATTTACCAATAGATCCGCGTCATCACCCTCGCCGACCACAAAAAACTCGATAGCCAGAACGCCAACATAGTTCAATGCGTTCGTTATGCTTCGAAAGGCTTCCTCGGCGCGGCTTTGCCACGCTTCGGGGACAGTATCAATGCCGCCTAAACTGTAACTCAAAATGCCGCGATCATGTACATTGGTAATTAAAGGGAAGCAACATAGGCTGCCATCTTTAGCACGAGCCCCCACCAGCGAGACTTCCTTACTGAACGGAATCATGGCCTCGACGATACCGGGTTGTTGACCAGCGTCCTGTGCAACTGTTGTTGGGTTATCAGTCCGTTGAAAGCGCCACTGGCCTTTACCGTCATAACCGCCGCGAGCCGCTTTGATGACTTGCGGTTGATCTGCGTCTACTAAGTATTTTTCTAATTCATCGGCGTTATTGAAACTGCGCCATGGTGAAGTTGCGACTCGACAATCATCGAACAATTTCTTTTCCGTGCGACGATCAGTCAGTGCTTTGATACGTGCCGGATCCATGAGGAATTTAGTCTTGGCTGCTGCGATGACATCAACGGGAATATCTTCATGTTCCCAACTCACAACGTCAGCCCAATTGATCGCTTCTGCCAACGTAAGTCCCAACTCAAGCTGGGCACTCAACGGCTTCACGCTCTCACTACGCGTGCTATAGAGCAAGCACTCGTGGCCGTGACTGATTGCACTGCCACCTAACATTTGGCCAAGTTGGCCGTCACCGATAAATAGTATTTTCATGCGTCTGGAAGTTCGAGGTCAGGCCCGTTCATCACTTTGTCACGCTGAGCTTGGCGAAATGCTTGCACACGCTCGCGGACAGCTGGGTCTTGATTCGCTACTATTTGTGCCGCCAATAACCCAGCATTGGCCGCACCAGCCGAGCCTATAGCTAATGTACCAACCGCAACACCTTTCGGCATCTGCACAATCGATAACAAACTATCGAGTCCTTTAAGTTGCTTACTTGGAACCGGTACACCAAGCACCGGAATGGCCGTAAAGGCCGCTAACATACCAGGTAGATGCGCAGCACCACCAGCACCAGCAATCACTACCGGAACCCCATCTGCTTCGGCTTGATTCATGGTTGATTGCAGTAAATCAGGAGTACGATGCGCAGAAACGACTTGCGCACGCCACTCTACACCCAAGTCCTTTAGCATTTGGGCGGCATGTTGCATTACGGGCCAGTCGGATTGCGAGCCCATCAAAATCAGTACGGGGGCCATCATCTGCTCCTTTTTTGAAAGGTGCGAATTGTAAACAGGTGCAGGAAAAGGTGCAAATTTATCGCGCAACTTTCATCCGATTACGCCCACCACTCTTCGCACGGTCCATCGCAGAGTCGGCTTGTTCGAGCCATTGACCCCAACTTTGACTGGGTTGCCATTGGGCTACACCAGCGCTTGCAGTAATAGTCATCATCAATGACTTAATCGCAAAAGGTTCATTGCGCATCACATCGAGCATGCCGCTGGTTAATTCGGCTGCAAGCTTTAATGGAGTATTTGGAAAGATAACTATCAATGCTGCACCATTACTACGCACTAAAATATCTTGTGGTCGGGCAATTCGTTTTATCCGCTGAGCTGTCTCCTGCAAAACTTGATCGCCAACCATATAACCGTATTTGTCATTTACGCTTTTAAAGGAGTCTAAATCAAGGATCACCAAGCTCAGAGGTTGCTTTTGTTTCTGGGCTAGAGTCATTTGTTGCTGCAAAATATCCGTGACTTGATCACGCTTATAAAATCCAGTCAACGCATCGGTAGCTGAAATCCGCGAGAGATTCTTTTGCATCCGTGCCATTAACATCAAAAATGTCGCGCCCACACCAATCAAAACCAGCA
>DASSWH010000012.1:0-10521 GCA_035705175.1 Pseudidiomarina sp. | reverse complement strand
AAAGCCCGTGTCGATGACCTATGGGACCAATTAGACATTTTGCCAGTGCAAGGAAAAACATCATGATGCAAACACTGACTTGTCGTATTGTCAGTATCGATGCGTTAACGCCGGTTGTGTATCGCGTGCATTTAGAACCGCCACAGCCTGTGGCGTTCGAGGCCGGTCAATATTTACAAGTGGTGATGGGGGAACGTGATAAACGGCCTTTCTCTATTGCTTCATGTCCAAGCAACCCAAATCTATTCGAGCTGCATATTGGTGCACATCCAGAAAATCGCTATGCCACTGAAGTGATGGAGCGGTTGCAGCGTCAGACCACCATTACGATTGAGGCTCCACTGGGACAAGCATTCTATCAAGCTGATAGTAACCGCCCGCTGATACTTATTGCAGGTGGTACGGGTTTTTCTTACACCTGGTCGATTTTACAGTCGCACTTACGCTCGGATTCGAAGCGTCCCATCACTCTTTATTGGGGTGGACGTGAACTGGCAGATTTATACTTCCATCAGCAATTGCTGGAGCTTGCGGAGCGTTATGAGCACTTCTCTTATCGTCCTGTTGTCGAAAATGTCAACGGCGCATGGCAAGGTTCCATTGGGCTTGTGCATCATGCGGTGTTGGCTGAGCAGAGCGATTTGAGTGAAGCCGATGTTTATGTCGCCGGGCGTTTCGAAATGGTTCGCGTGATTCGCGATGACTTTCATGCCAAAGGTTTGCCACTTAGTCAATTGTATGGCGATGCGCTAGCCTTTATTTAACGCGTCTGTTTTCTCGGCAGCAGGGCTTTGTTATACTGCTGCAGCATTACCAAGGGGTGCCCAAGCGCGATGCGCTGGGGCTGAGATGCATGTTGCGAACCCTTTGCACCTGATCCGGTTAATACTGGCGTAGGGATGGTAGCTTTCAAACTCCATTGCAATACCTGCCCAACCGGATTGTTTCTTTTTGAAGTAACAAGGAAATAATCCATGTCTATAATGAAATTTTCAACGGTATCGTTCGCACTCGCGAGTGTGTTCGCAGCAACGCAAGTTCAAGCCCAATCGGAATTACCGAATAGTCTCGAGCGCATTACCATCATCGGTGAGTATCGTTCCACCGCTATTGACGAGACGCCAACCAGTGTTACAGCACTCGTTCATAGTGAGTTCGCCGAGCGCGGCGCGTCCCACCTTGAGGATGTGTTAAACAAACTGCCGAATGTAAACTTTTCTGGAGGAAGCTCGCGTGCTCGTTTTATTCAGATCCGCGGTATTGGTGAGCGTAGTCAATTTGTTGATCCGATTAACCCCTCAGTGGGCTTACTGATTGACGGCATTAATTACAGTGGCCTCGGACAAGCGGCACAATTATTCGATATTAGCCAAGTAGAAGTTTATCGTGGTCCGCAAAGCGGTCGTTTTGGTGCTGATGGTTTAGCCGGGATGATTGTGCTGGAAAGCACCCGCGCCAGCTCTGACTTTAGTGGTGTTTGGCATCTTGGGGTTGGTAATTATGGCGAACGCCAAGGCGGGTTAGCCTTGGGAGGTGATCTCGGTGTACTGGGCACTGCGCGTTTCAGCGTTTACCAACAGCGCTCGGATGGCTTTATCGAAAACATCTATTTAGACCGAGACGATACCCAAAGCCGTTCAGAGCGAATGGCACGACTCAATGTGTTCAGTGATCTGGGTTCGAACTGGCAGTTGCGCACCACGGTGCATGCTTTGAGTCAGGATAATGGCTACGATGCGTTCTCGCTCGACAACACACGACAAACGCTTTCAGACGAGCCTGGCGAAGATGACTTGAATAGTTTTGCGGTCCGCACAGAGCTTTCTTATTCTGGTTTCGCTCACAGTGAATGGATCCTGTCGTATGCCTTTCTCGATGCGGACAGCACCTACTCATATGATGAAGATTGGAGCTATGTTGGAATAGCGCCGGGCTGGGAATACTCGTCGTTCGACAGTTATCAGCGTGATCGACAAGACCAGACCGTTGAACTACGCGGACTCAGCAAGCAGCCGATCGCATGGTTGGGTGTCGAACATGACTGGGTCTTAGGTTTGTATCGCTATCAACGTGATGAACAACTGCAGCGCGATTTCTTTAATTTTGACTTGGATCGGCAAGACCAATTCATGAGTGATTACGACAATCGTCATGTGGCGGTCTACGGTGAGCTTACTTCCTACATTCAGCCCGATTGGACGCTGACTACCGGTTTACGTAGCGAACGCTATGACAATCCCTATATGGACAGTAATGGGGTGACGGAGCAACCCAGCGATACCATGTGGGGAGGGCGTTTAAGCCTGAGCTACCACGGTCAGCTCGGACATCTCTATTACGCAGCGTTGGCGCGCGGTTATAAGCCAGGCGGAGTCAATGGTGAAGCACTTGGCAAAGCCCAAGATCCGGGTTTGACTGAATTGCGAGAATTCCTCCAAGCGCGGTCAACATTCGCGCCTGAATTATTAACGAGTCTCGAATTAGGCCATAAATGGTCATCTCGCGATGGCGTGATGGCTATTCGCTCCGCTTTGTTCATGCAAGACCGTGATGATGTACAACTGAAAGGTTGGATCAATCGTGATCAGTCATTCGTTGGCTACCTGCAGAATGCCGCCGGTGGCAAGGTGTCTGGTGTTGAAGTCGAGTGGGATTATCAATCAAGTGAAACAACGAACTGGTTTGCAACCCTTGCTTGGCTCAATACAGAAATAGACGGGTTTGTGACCGAGGATGGTATTGATATGACCGGTCGTGACCAAGCTCACGCACCAAACTATCAAGCTAATATAGGTCTGCGTTACGATTTCACAGAAACTCTGTCCGTAGTGATACAAGCGGATGCCAAAGACGGCTACTACTACTCAGATTCGCATTTTAGTCGTGCTGACGCGGTTGAACTCTTGCATGCTCGAATGGATTGGCATGTAGCTGGCTGGCAATTGAGTGTGTGGGCGCGTAATCTAACCAATGAAACTTATGGTATTCGAGGCTTCTTTTTTGGTAATGACCCCAGAATCGAATACGCAGCGCGCACCTATGAGCAGTTTGGAGAGCCGCGGCGATTCGGATTTACCGCGAGCTATGCGTTCTAATGCAATGGTTGCTTGAACAACTAGCATTAAGTTCACCGTGGGAACTGCTCGCGGTGATCTTGGCCGTCATTTATTTAACGTTCGCAGCGCATCAGTCGCTTTGGTGCTGGCCTGCTGCAGCTATCAGTTGTGCAATATACATCGTGGTGATGTTTAACGCACAACTGTATATGTATGCGACACTGAACGTCATCTATGTCGGCATGGCGGGCTATGGCTATTGGCAGTGGAAGCAGTTATCTGCTCCTGCACCGGTGGCATCGATTGAACTTCGGTGGCGTGGGCATTCCAAACTTATCCTACTATGGTCGGTAGTCGCAGCTCTGGTCGCCATGCTGTTGCTTCGGTACACTGATGCGGAGGCAGTCTGGCTGGATACCTACTTAGCGGTCTTTAGTGTGGTTGCAACTTGGTTGCTGGCACGCAAGAAATTCGCGACTTGGTATTATTGGTTGGTGATCGATTGCGCTTATGTTTACCTATTTTTCTTACAAGGATTTGTCGCAACTGCGTTGCTCCACGTTATCTACGTCATACTTGTTTTCTATGCAATGTGGCAGTGGCAGCGCGACGCTCTGAAATAATAATGGCAGGTTATGCAACAGCAATGGCTTACTAGCTTACCGATTCACGGAGTCATCAGCACCGCGCCACTGTTGCGTGGTGTTGCCAATGACGTTTATCGAATCAATACCACCAGCGGTAGTTATGTGCTCAAGCATTTCCGCTACGATCACCCATATGGACTCGATCGGGCTCAAGAGGTAGCGGTTCAACGGCAGCTAGCGGAGCATGATTTGGCACCTGAGGTGATCTATTTTGATATCGCTCAAGGTGTCATGTTGCAACCGTTTATCGAGTCAGATGATCTCGCTCATTCAGCCCTCGGGACCAGTGATCGAATTCAATATTTGGCCGAAGTCAGTGCGCATATTCACCGCTTACAAATTGAAGTGCCGGTCTGGTCATTGCGCTTACGGCTGAAGCATTACTGTGATGGTTTAGCTACATTTGATCCAGAGCGCGCGCGGCAGTTTCAGAAACGTCTACAACCCTTCAAGAAACTTATAGAGGGGTTTGGCGCACACCCTACTTTTTGTCACAATGATTTAGCCTATCATCATGTTTTTGTGGCTGACTCTCCTCTAGTTATTGATTGGGAATATGCGGGCATGGGCGACCGCAATTTCGATTTGGCCAGCTCGATGCAGGTGAATCAATTTGATACTCGCCAACAACAAGCATTTTTGAATGCTTACGAGGCCCAGGCAGGTGTTCCAGTAAATCGTGATGTCGTTCAGGATTGGCTTGGCTTAGTCGATACCATTAGTCAGTTGTGGTATGAACTACATCATAATTTACAGCAACAGATGCGCTAGATGGAGGACAGATGAGCAACACCGATGACCACGATTTAGTGGAGCGGATGTATGGCTATCTCGCGGACGATGAAGATGCGCGTGTGTGCAAAGATATTCCAGACAGCGCCTGCGCAGACCAACCACAAGCTTTTGTCACTCATCTCGTTGCCCTGACGCTAACAAAGCTCGGCGATTCACTCGTCAGTGCCCGGTTAGTGCTGCCTTGGCTGCTATCCAGTTTGGGAGCGCCAGCCGCCTTTATAGCTGCATTAGTGCCGCTGCGCGAATCGCTTGCCCTGCTGCCACAGTTGATTGTTGCACAGCAATTACGTGAAACGCCGATTCGTAAATGGTTTTGGGTCAGCGGGAGTATTGGGCAAGCGCTGTCTTTGGTCGGAATGCTGGTGGCTGTTCTATTGTTGTCGGGTGCCGCATTAGGTTGGGCTATCGTGCTCTTGTTAACCTGCTTTAGTATCGCGCGCGGCGTATGCTCTGTTGCGATTAAGGATGTCCAAGGAAAAACGATTTCAAAAACGCGACGAGGGAGAATGTCGGGTTTAGCGGCTTCGAGTGCTGGTTTACTATCTGTTCTCGCCGCACTGGTGATTCTGTTTGCTCCTCGTGTTGTCAATGAGAGTTGGCTCACGGACGGAAGTCCTTGGTTATTTGCTGGGTTATTGGGCTTTGCAGCGATCTTGTGGACAACGGCTGCATTTGTCTACGCACAAGTTCCTGAAGTTCCCGGTGCAACCAGCGGTGGCGGTAACGCATTAACCGAAGCGCTTCGCTCTATTCGGTTGTTATGGACAGACCGGCAATTCGGACAGTTTGTTGTAACCCGTGCGCTACTGGTGTCTTCGGCCTTTGCAATCCCATACATCGTCGTGGTTATTCAGCGTAGCGGTGAGGGGTCGTTAACGTCGTTAGGCGGGTTGATGCTCGCGAGCGGTCTTGCTGGTTTAGTAGCTGGTCGCTTTTGGGGTCGCTGGTCGGATAGAGCCAGCCATCGAGTCATGGCAGCCGCAGCACTCATGTCTTGTTTGGTGATGCTTACGACCTTGTTGATGTATCAATTTGAAACCAAATGGTTGGGTGCGCAGTGGGTAGGCGCCGTATTGATTTTTATTGCTGCGATAGCGCATCATGGTGCTCGCGTAGGGCGCAAAACCTATCTGGTGGATATGGCCACACAAGACAATCGAGCACAGTTCACCGCAGTGTCGAATACAGTTATTGGTTTCGTTTTATTGATGGGAATTCTGCTGGGCCCGTTAGAAGCAGCAGCGGGAATCAGTGTCGTACTAGGATTGCTGATAGCATTAGGAGTCATTGCAGGATTGCGAGCTCTTACACTCCCGAATCCCCAAAAAGATGGTAAACAGTGACTAGATAACAGTGAAACGAGAAACAAAAAACCACCAGTGTGATCTGGTGGTTATTTTGCTATTAACTATTATCTATTCACTTTTAACTATTCGTTCAGTTATTTGCCCTTGATGATGCCATAGAGGCCAATAACGACGGCAACAGCACCACCAATTAAGTACCACATTGCCTCATCAGTTGGCTCACCAGTTACGGCTTGAGAAACTTCGGATGCCGCTGAGTCGTATGCTTGATAGCCGAAATACAGCAGAATAATTCCAACCACTAACAACACGATTCCTACGAGTTTGTTCATACTTAGCTTCCTTTTGTATCAGAGAGTTAGGGTACTACCTTTCAAGCATAGCAAAACTTTGCTTATTAGCTACTAAGCAAGGTAAGCATTTAACATCCAAGCAGTTTTCTCTTGTTCTTTGATGTAGTCGCTCATCAATGCTGAGGTTCCCTCATCGTCCGACTGGTTCGCCAAATCGAGAATTTCTCGTTGCAATCGAATTGTGGTTTTGTAACTTTCAAGCACTTCACGAACACAAGCTTGGCCATCGTGAACATCCTTGGTTTCTTGAATCGTGCTACTTTTGATGTACGTTGAGTAAGCATGGAGCGGACGTTGCCCCAACGTTAAAATACGCTCTGCTATCTCATCTATCTTTAACAGCAAATCATTATAGGTTTCTTCGAACTTCACGTGTAATTCGAAAAAATCACGGCCTTTCACGTTCCAGTGAAAACCACGCACGTTCATGTAGAAAATTTGATAGTTGGCCAACAACTCGTTGAGTCGTTCAGCAAGTTGTTCAGCGTTGTCGCGCTCGAGACCAATGACATTTAGTTGTGACATACAGAACTCCTTGTTGTCGCGTTATTTTGTCTATGTTCTCAGACTAGTCTAGACAACTAGGAGTTCCGTTAAAATCGATTAAACCCGATTGAGTTCATCGATCTTGCCATCACGGATATGTTCTTCGCCACGCTGCTTCGCCAATTGAATCTGCTTTTCACGCTCGGCAAAACGCTCTTTCTGCTCAACAGTGGTCTTGTCGAAACAATGCGGACAGCTCACACCTTTTTGGTAATGTTCGGATGCTTTTTCAGCTGCGGTTATTGGCATCCGGCAGGCGTAGCATTGATCGTAATCACCTTGAACCAGACCATGTCCGACAGTGACCCGTTGATCAAATACAAAACATTGGCCATTCCAGGTGCTTTCCTCTGCAGGAACTTCCTCAAGGTATTTTAAAATACCGCCCTTTAGGTGATAGACCTCTTCGAAGCCTTGCGATTTCAAATAGGCCGTCGATTTCTCACAGCGAATTCCGCCGGTGCAAAACATGGCAACTTTCTTATGTTTCTGCGGATCCAAATGGTCCTTCACGTACTCAGGGAACTCGCGGAAGCTTTCCGTATTTGGATTCACCGCGCCAGCAAAAGTACCGACTGCGTACTCGTAATCATTTCGAGTATCAATCAACAAAACTTCTGGATCTGTGATTAACTGGTTCCAGTCCTTGGGATCGACGTAGGTGCCGACGATATTTTTCGGATCGACCCAATCAACACCCATGGTGACGATCTCTTTCTTGAGTTTCACTTTGGTTCGATAAAACGCTTGGGTGTCGCTTGGTGACTCCTTGTGCTCGATATCAGCAAATTCAGCACGGCTGCGAATGAATGCTAATACGGCATCAATGTGTTCACGGGTTCCGCAGATGGTACCGTTGATACCTTCACGTGCGAGCAGGAGTGTGCCTTTAACGTCGTGTTCTACCATGCAGCGGTAAAGAGGTTCACGGTATTCGGCAAAATCGTTCAACTCCACAAACTTGTAGAGTGCGGCGCAAATATACATTTTATTTCCTTTTGGCGATTCGGATCGCAAATCCGAGGTCAAAATTGCGCGCGAATTATAGCATAAAACTATTCGTTCAAAAGACTCTCAACGCGTGGTTTAAGACTAGTCAGGCCATACTGCTCACCCAGAGCTATGGCCTCTTCAACCGTTGCGCCTTGGTGCCAAGCAGCACGTAATGCGATCATCGCACCAACGCGATTGCCACTGCCACAGTGCATCAACATTTGTCGGTTTTCGTTGGCACTCACAATACCATGGAATTCTGCAACCGTTGTCCGGGTCA
Organism: Pseudidiomarina sp.; assembly: GCA_035705175.1. GTDB lineage: Bacteria > Pseudomonadota > Gammaproteobacteria > Enterobacterales > Alteromonadaceae > Pseudidiomarina. The sequence goes on along the minus strand of DASSWH010000012.1, from coordinate 2,544 downwards.
GGTCATCACCGCCTGCAATTGGGATATGGAAATAATCAAGATTAGATTGTTCTGCCCACTCTGCCTCAGGGATATTTTGAAGCTCTTCAAAGCTCTGTAAATTGATGACGACCTCGCCGCCAATAGCTGCAAACGCTGCAAGTTGCTCTGCAGTTGGTGGTCCAGCGGCAATCCGACCAGGTATCGGTACCTTAATATTGGTCATATTCTGCAGCGATTCTGGAATTTTTGAGATTTGTTTCGGATACGCTACAGTCATAGCTACAGCGCTTACCATAATAACAATAAGAGCAATGAGACGGCGAAGCATGGGAACCTCCATGGTTTCTCAGAGTCAGTGTTAAACCTCGTTAAGCATAAGGATAGTCTGAATGTGGCATAAGGTCATTATTCCGCTCGCTTTAAGTTGTGTATTTCTCGCTAGCTGTTCCGAACCAGAGTCTCTGGCACCACCGCCGATCATCTATCAATGTGCAGCATTGACCTTATCAGCGACACCCACCGAGTCAGGCTTAAGAGTCGAGCTACTGAATCAGAGCTATGATTTGCTGCCGACAGTAGCCGCGTCAGGGGCGCGGTATCGCGATAACGACTTTGCGGTAGAGTTTTGGAGTAAAGGGAATGAGGCAACGCTGACCGTAGACGGCGAAGCGTATCCGTTATGTATCGAGGAAGGCACCTTACCGTCGGTATTTAGTGCCCGTGGGAACGAGCCATTTTGGTTAGTGAATATAGCCGGTACGGAACTCACGCTGCGGGAGCCGGGAACTGAGCAAACTACGGAAGTCCAAGCGCGATTGCTGCTTGAGGAAGAGCCGATGCTGACTTGGTTAATCGAAACGCAAGCAGGACTGAATCTCAAGCTCCTTGCTCAATATTGTCAAGACTCAATGAGCGGTCAAAGTTATCCATACACAGCTTATCTCGAGCGTGATGGTGAGCACGTCATGGGTTGCGCTGGCGATCCCCGACAACTGCTTGAGGGCGTGACGTGGCAACGTGCGCAGATAGCTGCGGAGAAAACACCAACCATTCGCTTTATACCAGAATCAAATGTTGTTGGTTTTGCGGGTTGTAATCAGTATCGCGGTACCTATCAGCTGTCCGGTGAAGGGCTGAAATTTAATCCGTTGGCTGCTACGAAAATGCTCTGCGATGCATCGGCAATGGCTATTGAGGATGAATGGTTTCGTCAACTGACTAAGGTGCAAAGCTTTCGTTTGGATGCTGTCGGAGAATTGGAGCTCGTATTGAATGATGCCAGCGTGATACAACTGCAACGTCAAAAATAATTTCATGCGACACAACTCGTCGTGCAGCAATGCTAGTCTCGGAAGGCATGATTCGATAGGATGACGTCATGCAACAGAGGATGCCGCATGAGTGATTTGACACCAGGATTTATCGTCGCGCACAGCCATAGGTTAGAGGAACTGACCGATTTAGTTGTGCGTCTCACAGGGATGTATCCTCTCCCTCCGTTAGTCAACGAAACGTTGTTAGTACAATCGAACGGAATTGCACAGTGGTTGAAGATTCATTTGGCTGAGGCTGCGGGTATTGCGGCCATGCTCGATGTGACTTTACCCGCCCGCTTTCAATGGCAAGCGTATCGAGCTGTACTTGGCAATGAGCTACCAACGACATCACCTTTCGATAAAGACCGCCTAACGTGGCGGATCCTCCGTTTATTACCTGCGTTGCTGAATCAGCATCCGCATGAATTTCAGGGGCTGATTCAGTATCTCGGTGATAGTGATGACCCGCGAAAATGGTATCAATTGTCGGAACGCCTAGCAGATTTGTTTGATCAATATCAAATGTATCGAGCTGATTGGTTGGCTGATTGGGCTGCTGGTGGCACGCAACAAACTGATGACGAGAATCGCTGGCAACCTATGCTGTGGCGCGCGTTACTCACTGATGTTGGAGCGGCGCAATGGAACAATCGAGCGCACTTGCATCAGCAATTTATGCAAGTGGCTAGGCAATTAACACCGATGACTCGACCCGCAGTGTTGCCGCCAAGGGTGATTGTTTTTGGCATCTCTAGTCTACCGCAGCAATTACTCGAGCTATTGGATGCACTCAAGGGCTGTATGCAAATTGTCTTATGCGTCCACAATCCCTGCCGTTATCACTGGGCCGATATTATTGATGGGCACGAGCTCATGCGGCTGGAACAGCGGCGACATGCGTTCAAGCCCGGTATGCAGGCACAGATGGATCACGATACTTTGCATGCGCAGTCCAATCCCTTATTAGCCGCATGGGGAAAGCAGGGCCGTGATTATATTCGGTTGCTGGACCAATTTGATGAGACACGCCAGAAAAGTGAGTCATTACGAGAACTCAATTTTGAATTGTTTGATGGTGAGTTGCCACAATCCTTGCTACAGGAAATCCAGCACGACATTCTAGACCTGCGTTCAGGTACGGAACGGCTGCAGTTAGGTAGCCATATGCAGCCAGGGGCGGATCGATCATTAGATTTTCATAGTGCTCATAGTCCGCAACGCGAAGTTGAAGTGTTGCACGACCAAC
>DASSWH010000011.1:0-8459 GCA_035705175.1 Pseudidiomarina sp. | reverse complement strand
TCCCAGTTGAACAATTCCGCAATGCTGAAGGCCAAGTCGAAATCAAAGTCGGTGACGAAATTGATGTGGCGTTGGACGCAGTAGAAGACGGCTTCGGTGAGACTATCTTGTCTCGTGAAAAAGCGAAGCGTTATGAAGCGTGGTTGGTGCTTGAGAAAGCATACGAAGAGCAAGCCACTGTTACCGGTTTGATTAGCGGTAAAGTGAAAGGCGGCTTCACAGTTGATTTAGGTGGTGTACGCGCGTTCTTACCAGGTTCTTTGGTAGACGTACGTCCAGTTCGTGAAACGACCCACTTAGAAAATAAAGAACTCGAATTTAAAGTCATTAAGCTTGACCAGAAGCGTAACAACGTTGTGGTTTCTCGTCGTGCTGTGATTGAGACTGAAAACAGCGCTGAGCGCGATGCACTGCTTGAGAACCTGCAAGAAGGTCAAGAAGTTCAAGGTATCGTTAAGAACTTGACCGATTACGGTGCGTTTGTTGACTTAGGCGGTGTTGACGGCCTGTTGCACATCACTGATATGGCTTGGAAGCGCGTGAAGCACCCAAGCGAAGTCGTGAATGTTGGTGACGAAATCACTGTCAAAGTATTGAAGTTCGACCGCGATCGTACCCGTGTATCTCTGGGTCTGAAGCAGTTGGGCGCTGATCCGTGGGCTGACATTGCTGCACGTTACCCAGAAGGGCATCGTCTGCAAGGTCGTGTCACTAACTTAACTGACTACGGTTGCTTCGTTGAAATCGAAGAAGGCGTTGAAGGTTTGGTACACGTGTCTGAAATGGATTGGACCAACAAGAACGTACACCCATCTAAAGTTGTGAACTTAGATGACGTTGTTGAAGTGATGGTATTGGAAATCGACGAAGAGCGTCGCCGTATCTCATTAGGTCTGAAACAATGTAAAGCTAACCCGTGGGAAGAGTTCGCGAAACACTTCAACAAGGGCGACAAAGTATCAGGCAAAATCAAGTCAATCACTGACTTCGGTATCTTCATCGGCTTGGACGGTGGTATCGATGGTTTGGTTCACTTGTCAGACATCAGCTGGAATGCGACTGGCGAAGAAGCGGTTCGTGAATTCAAGAAAGGCGAAGAAGTCACTGCTGTGGTACTCCAAGTCGACGCAGAGCGTGAGCGTATCTCGTTGGGCGTTAAGCAGTTAGAAGAAGATCCGTTCAACAATTATCTGGCAGTAAACAAAAAAGGTGCTATCGTTACTGGTAAGGTCATCGAAGTTGATGCCAAAGGCGCCAAAGTTGAACTGGCAGATAGCGTGGAAGGTTATGTTCGCGTCGCTGACATCTCACGTGACCGCATTGAAGATGCGAGTACGGTGTTGAAGGTTGGTGATGAAGTTGAAGCTCGTTTCATGGGTGTTGACCGTAAGAACCGTACGCTAAGTCTCTCAATTCGTGCGAAAGACGAAGTTGAAGAGAAAGAAGCGATGGACACAGTCAACAAACAAGAAGAAGACAACTTCAGTAACGCTATGGCAGAAGCTTTCAAAGCTGCTAAAACGGACGACTAATCACAATTTGTGCTGCGCCTGATAGGCATTGACGCTAATTAGAGGAGTTTGAGATGACAAAATCGGAACTGATTCAACAGTTGTCGGCACTGTATCCAGACCTGTCACCGCGTCAAGTTGAAGATGCTGTGAAAGAGTTGATTGAGCAAATGGCACAACAACTCTCCGCTGGGGGACGAATTGAAATTCGTGGCTTCGGTAGTTTTTCACTGCATTATCGGGCACCACGAGTTGGGCGAAATCCGAAAACTGGCGCAAAGGTGGAACTTGATGGAAAACATGTTCCACACTTTAAACCCGGCAAAGAACTGCGTGAACGCGTAGATAATCTCGGCTAAGGTTATTGGAATTCGTCGTCGAGTTCATAAAAACGGCATGCTATAGTACAGCATGCCGTTTTTTTATGACGATTTAGCCTCGCTAGAGTAGGGAACATAATGTTGCGATTCGTCTTTGTTATACTTCCTGTCGTGGTCTTGTTTTTGTTGGCCGTTGCCTTTGGTGCGCTTAATAAAAACGTTATTGAAGTCGACTTTATTGTGCTGCAATCGGAACTACCTCTCGCAGTCATTACCGCTATTTTTCTCGTGCTTGGATTTGTCATTGGCGTTGGTGGATTGCTGTCTAGAAATTGGTGGTTACACCGCGAAAATCGTAAATTAAAAAAGCAACTAGCCAAATTCCAACCCGAAACAACATCCACGGCGGCAGAGCGACCATAAGTCATGCTTGAACTCCTGTTCTTATTGCTTCCAGTTGCCGCAGCTTATGGCTGGTTCATGGGTCGTAACAGTGTTCGCAACGAGGATCGCAAGGAGCAAGAGCAGTTTTCGAAGCAATATGTCACCGGTCTAAACCTCTTATTATCAGATCAGCCGGACAAAGCGGTCGACCTGTTTATTGAATTACTCGATGTCGACTCAGATACCCTCGAAACGCATTGGGCGCTGGGCAAGTTATTTCGTCGTCGTGGCGAATTTGATCGTGCTATCAAAATCCATCAAAACCTTACCTCTCGTCCCGCAATCAGTGAAAATGAGCGGCGCACTGCAATGTTTGAATTGGGCCTCGATTACTTAGCGGCTGGGCTTTATGACCGCGCAGAAGATATGCTGTTAGCACTGCAGTCAGACCCTCAGTTCAAGGCTGCCTGTCTAAGGCACTTGCTAGAGCTTTATGAGTCCACACATGAATGGGATAAAGCGATCAAGGTTGCGCTTAAGTTAACTAAGATTGACAATAATGCAGAGAAGATTGTAGCTCAGTTGTATTGTGAGTTGGCTGATAAACAAGATGATAGTGAACTCACCGAAAAATTTTACAACAAGGCGCGTAAACACGACGATGGCTGCGTACGTGCTGCTCTTGCGTTAGGGCGACTTTGGTATAATCAAGGACATTTTCGGCGAGCTCAAGCAATACTGTGCGGTATTTTACATGAAGACAGTGACTTTATTGCCGAGGCGCTACCTCTCATTAAAGCCTGTTACGAAGCACTAGATGATGAAGCCGGCTTGATTCATTTTCTCCACGAATGTGTGCGTGAGGGGCAGTCTACTACCGCGAGCATATTGTTGTCAGAGTTAATCGCGCGGGAGAATGGTATTGAAGCAGCGGAGCAATTTGTACAAAGTAGTTTGATTCGTAATCCCACGATGAAAGGTTTCCATCAATTAATGGACTTTCATATCCGCGCAGCTGATGTCGGTAAAGCGCGTGACAGTTTGCGGGTGTTGCAGCGTTTAGTTCAACAACAAATGTCGCAACGTCCCCGTTATCGCTGCCGTCATTGTGGTTTTTCGGGCAGCACTCTGTATTGGCATTGCCCGTCATGTCGAAGTTGGGGACAACTTAAACCTATTATTGGATTGGATGGAGACTAAATGGCTGTTCGTTCGCAAGTTTTTGTGGCCTTAGATTATGCCAATGCTGATTCTGCATGGCAGTTAGTGAATCAACTAGACCCGCAATTGTGTGGATTAAAAGTCGGTAGGAACTATTCACGGCGGCAGGACCGGAGTTTGTTCGTGAATTGGTACAATTGGGTTTTAAAGTCTTTTTAGATTTAAAGTTTCATGACATCCCCAACACGGTCGCGAAAGCCGTTCGTACAGCCGCTGATCTGGGCGTTTGGATGGTCAACGTTCATGCAATGGGTGGGCGTCGTATGCTGGTTGCGGCACGCGAGGCATTAAATGGTCTGGCTGAGCGTCCGTTGTTAATTGCAGTCACAGTACTAACAAGTATGACGGCCGAGGATTTACTCGAACTAGGCATTCACCGAACAGCGGAAGCGCATGTGAGTGCGCTTGCGCAACTTGCTGCTGACGCAGGGCTCGATGGTGTCGTATGTTCGGCTCATGAGGCGCATGCACTTCAGCGTGCACATGGAAAGGACTTTGTGCTGGTTACACCAGGAATACGCCCAGTCGGTAGTGAGCAAGGCGATCAACGCCGTATCATGACGCCGGAACAGGCAGCGTCACTGGGTATTCAAGTTTTGGTGATTGGTCGTCCGATAACACAAGCCGCTGATCCGCTTTTGGCTCTGCGCGCAATCCGAGAAAGTCTTACAGTAACTTCCGCTTGAACCATTCGTGTCACTGATGCTTCCTTGTTTACACTGATAAGACTGCATTAAGCAGGACTTTAACAAGGAGCATTACATGGAACGTCATAATCCCCGGCGATCTTTTTTGGTCGCGCTTGCAGTCGTTATTGGTGGCGCTTCGGCGACGCTATATGCACAACCGTCTTATGCGTTGATAAGCCCAGTGTTGCAAAAAGCTGCGGCGGTGGCGACCGAGCAAGTAAACCTCAATACGGCAACAGCCGAACAGCTGGCGATGAATCTTACCGGTGTTGGACTCAAACGCGCTCAAGCCATTATCGAATTACGTGAAAAAATTGGCGGGTTTAGTGATATCAATCAGCTACTGCAGGTCAAAGGAATTGGCCCACGCATGCTGGAGATCAATAAAGACCGTATGGTTATCTAAATCACTCAGAGTAGAGACGTATCAGTTCGCTGATGCGTCTTTTTTCGTAAATTGCCGTAGAGCTCTTCGATGCAATAAAAACGCTGGCAAAGCAGCAATGAGTCCCGCTGCGTGAACCCGTGCGAGTTCTTGGGCTGGTGCGACCTCCAACAAAGCCCAACCGAGTCCCTCTAAGCCCACCTTCAAGAACAGCAACACGATCGGAATAATAATCAAGTAGTCGCAATACGACCACTGGGCGCGCTGCCATTCGATGAGCAGACCGAATAGTAACCAGCCATGAACAAGAATCGACCATCCCGCAAACGAGGTTGGATTGCCATAAACGTAGATCAACAGACTGCTGAGGACGGTGATAATCAGCACCCCATTGATGTAGGTGCGTACGGTAAAATGTTGCGCAAATAACAACGTTACAAAAACGAGCGCAAGACTATTCCATATGACGTGTTGCCAGCTTAGATGCAGTGCATGTGTTGTGACCAAGCGCCAAATCTCAGCGACTGCTTTATCTCGCTCATACCAGAGCGACTGCACAAATGTGGGTTGCTCGACGGACATACCAAATAACCATAAGCTCACCACAGCGAGAACGATACTCGTGATAATGACTTGATTTTTATCGGTCACTGCTCATTTAACTCCACGCGAGCGTTGCGCTGTTGAGATAGGCTACCTATGATACCCCATCGAGCTTATTTTTCGAGTTTAAAAAACACTGTCTGTATAGTGTATCTAATGTTGTAGAGGAGGAAAGAGTGATGTATTCGTTCTGGACTAAAGTCGGCCTTATCGTCGTGTTGTTGTCGGTAAACTTTGTTTTATCTGCGTGTCAGCCCGGGCCTACCGTAAATAGCGAGGTCATTGACCAGTCTACAGCGGCTGATCCAGAGGCCGCAACGGGCCGACAAGATAAAGCTGGCCGATCGGCTCGACAGTATATGTCGGTTGCAGCGACACCGCTGGCAGCCGAGGCAGGTGCAGCGGTCTTAGCTGCAGGTGGTTCAGCAATCGATGCGGCTATTGCAGTGCAAGCGATGCTGACTTTAACCGAGCCGCAATCGAGTGGTATCGGTGGGGGGGCATTTATTCTCTACTGGGATGCACAAGAGCGTAAACTTTATACTGTGGATGCACGTGAGCGCGCACCCATCAATGCTGGACCAGATTTATTCCTTGATGCACAGGGTGCGCCACCAGAGAGCTTCTGGGATGCGGTTATTGGCGGACGTTCAGTAGGCACTCCGGGTGTGCTAAAAGGTCTTGAGCTTGCTCATCAACGATGGGGACAATTACCGTGGTCGACATTGTTTGCCGACGCTATTGAAACCGCGAACGAAGGTTTTCCGGTATCCCCACGATTAGCTCATTTACTTGCCATTGAGATGAACCCGGGTATTACCGAGTTACAGCCAGCAGCAGACTACTTTTATCCAAATGGAAAGCCCCTTGCAGAAGGAACGATATTAAAAAATCCGTCGTTGGCGGCTAGTTTTAAACTGATTGCAGAGCGAGGAGCTGAGGCGTTCTATCGTGGCCCGATAGCTGAGCAAATAGTCGATGCTGTGCAATCCAGCGCACAATCGCCTGGACGTTTGACTTTGGAGGATTTAGCTCAATACGAAGCCAAACTCCGCGAGCCGGTTTGCTCGATGTATCGAGTTTATCAAGTTTGTGGCATGGGTCCGCCGAGTTCTGGGGCCAGCACGGTGTTACAAATACTCGGAATTCTCGAGAATTTCCCAGTCGGTGATTGGCAGCCTGTCAGCGAGAAGTTTGCGCATCATTTCACACAGGCCTCAAAGTTAGCCTTTGCAGATCGTAATCGCTATCTCGCTGACAGCGATTATGTTGAGGTGCCGATTGCCAGCATGCTGGATAAAACGTATCTAGCACAACGTGCAGGATTGATTCGAGCGCAGGACATGGGACGAGCTCAGCCGGGTGTATTTACTGACTATAGCTATGCCGATGATCAATCGCCTGAGTTTCCAAATACAAGCCATATTTCAATTGTCGATGCGCAAGGAAACGCGGTATCAATGACAACCAGTATAGAAATGGGTTTTGGTTCTGGGGTGATGGCTGGCGGATTCTTACTCAATAATCAACTCACTGATTTTTCTATTATCCCTGTGGTTGACGGTAAAGCGGTGGCCAATCGCGTTGAGGGAGGTAAGCGCCCGCGCAGCTCGATGTCGCCGACGATGATCTTTGACCAGGAGGGGGATGATCTTGTGCATGTTATCGGCTCACCAGGCGGGGCGCGTATTATCAACTATGTCGCGCAAACAGTTATCGGTTTAGTGGATTTCGAACTGGACATGCAAAGTGCTATCGATCAGGCGCATCTCACCAATTTAAATGGAGCGACTCAGCTTGAGGCCGAAACCGCCATGGCCGATTTGCAGAAACCACTTGAGGCTCGCGGACATAAAGTGCAAGTACAAGATCTCAACAGCGGCTTGCATGGCATTACGATTTTGCCTAACGGTACCTTGTTTGGCGGTGCTGACCCCAGACGTGAAGGAATTGCAGTTGGACAATAAAAAAACGGGCCTGAAATAGGCCCGTTGCTTGTGACTGTAACTCGTACTATTCGGTCGTCACTTCATCGATGTAACTTCCGTAGCCGCGTTCTTCCATCTGCTCCAACGGAATAAACTCGAGCGCTGCCGAGTTCATACAATAGCGCAAACCGGTTGGAGCAGGGCCGTCCTCGAAAACATGACCTAGGTGTGAATCTGCATATCGACTACGAGCTTCAATTCGCGTCATGAACCACGAGCGGTCGGTTTTGGTTACGATGTATTTGTCATCGATGGGTCGAGTAAAACTAGGCCAACCTGTACCTGACTCGAATTTGTCTCGCGACGAAAACAAAGGTTCACCGCTGACGATGTCCACATAGATACCAGCACGTTTCTCATCCCAGAGAGGATTGTCAAATGCACGCTCAGTCTTATCCTTCTGCGTTACTGCATATTGAATAGGAGTCAATTGTTCTTTCAGCTCAGCATCGGTTGGCTTGACGAAATTTTTGAAAGTCATTGCAGTTTCTCCACCATGGTTACGATCCTGAGGCGATCGCTGCGTATCTATTGAATCGGTATCGACCGGAGGATCGTTGATTGTTCGATAATCGATATCATAGTCAGCGCCCCAAACGCCTTCGGTAAACTGAAAACGACCTGAATTGAACGTGTAAATTTGATACCGAACGGGATTCTTTTGATAGTAATCTTGGTGGTAAGTTTCAGCGAGGTAAAACGCTTCCACTGGAACGATAGGTATGCGCACAGGCTCTTCGTAGAGGTTTGCCTGAATCAGCTTTGCTTTTGCGAGTTCAGCTAACTGTCGCTGGCGTTCGGAATGGTAGAAAATGCCGGGCCGATACTGCTGGCCGCGGTCTACAAATTGACCGTTTAAATCGGTCGGATCCATCATTCGCCACAGGGCCTCCAGTAGTGCTGTATAAGTGACTACCTGTGGATCAAAATAAACACGAACAGCCTCGGTATGGCCCGTTTGGCCGCTGGCGACCTGACGGTAGGTTGGATTCACTTCGTCACCGCCAGTATAACCAGAGACGGCTTCTACCACCCCAGGCACTTCTTCAAACGCCTTCTCAACACACCAGAAACATCCACCGGCGAAGGTAGCAACGGCATAGTTGGAGAGTGATTCAGATTCCTCTGAACGGCTTTGAGCTCCGGTGGAGCTGGCCAAAGTGGCCAGTATGAAGGCCACCATCAATATCGTTATACTGCGGTAAATAGTCATAGCCGATTATCTAACTCCTCAAGGTAGGCACGAATTCGACGTGCGTTTGCACCGACATCACTGAGGCCAACACGTGACTTACTGCGCACATCAATGGCTGTATTGTCGCCAGCTTCTGTAAGTCGGATGACCACATCATCTTTAA
>DASSWH010000010.1:0-7164 GCA_035705175.1 Pseudidiomarina sp. | reverse complement strand
CACGGTGGTGATCGATTGTAGTACGATTGCAGCAGAAACCGCACGACACGTGGGGGAAGAGCTTGGCAAACAAGGCGTTACCTTTATTGATGCGCCCGTTTCAGGTGGCGTTGGTGGCGCTATTGCGGGCACATTGACCTTCATCTGTGGGGGCAGCGAAGCGGCTGTTGAGCAAGCTCGCCCAATTCTCAATGACATGGGAAAAAATGTCTTCCGTGCCGGTGAAATTGGTGCCGGACAAGTGGCGAAGATTTGCAATAATATGCTGCTGTCGGTGCTAATGGTGGGTACGTCGGAAGCGCTGCAACTGGGTATCGCTCACGGTTTGGATCCTAAAGTCATGTCGGAAATTATGTTGCAAAGCTCAGGTCGAAACTGGACTTTAGAAGTATATAATCCGTGCCCCAATATCATGGATAATGTGCCTTCCAGTAAAGGCTATCAAGGTGGCTTTTTGGTAGACCTCATGAGCAAAGATCTCGGGCTGGCGCAACAAGCGGCATTAGCCAGTGGTGCGAGCACACCGATGGGATCATTAACGTTGAATTTGTACCGTAGTTGGGCTCAGTTGGGACATGGTCGTGAAGACTTTTCCAGCATCTTCAATTACGTGAAACCTCAAACGAAATAACGAGAAAAGCATGCAAATTAAAGACAGTACGATAGTCATTACCGGTGGCGCTCAAGGCCTTGGGCGCGCAATGGCTGAACATTTTGCCAAAGATGGCGCACAATTAGCGTTGATTGACATGAATGCCGAGACCCTCGATGAAGCTGCTAATGCTTGTCGTGAGCTGGGTGCCAGTAGCGTACGTGGTTATGTGATGAATGTTACCGATGAAGCCGCGGTAGAGGCGACTTTTAACGATATCGCTGCTGACTTTGATGGTATCGACGTACTCATCAATAACGCAGGTATTCTGCGTGATGGATTGCTGATCAAATGCAAAGATGGCGAAATTACGCAGAAAATGCCATTACAACAATTCCAATCAGTTTTAGACGTTAATCTGACCGGAACCTTTTTGTGTGGTCGCGAAGCTTCAGCGCACATGGCGAAGGCTGGCAAAGGTGGCGTAATTATTAATATCTCGAGTGTAGCTCGCGCTGGCAATATGGGGCAGACCAATTATGCTGCAACCAAAGCTGGTGTGGTTGCAATGACCGTGACATGGGCACGTGAACTGGGACGGTTTGGTATTCGTTGTGGGGCTATTGCGCCGGGGTTTATTGAAACACCCATGACCGCCGCGATGAAGCCCGAAGCGATTGAGCGTGCGCTCAGCATGGTGCCGCTGCGCCGTTGGGGGCAACCGGATGAAATTGCACACAGCGCTCGCTACATCATAGAAAATGACTTCTTTAGTGGTCGTGTGGTAGAAATAGATGGTGGTGTACGACTGTAACAGGAACTCATGCGAAAATTACCCCCACTGAATGCGTTAAAGTCGTTTGAAGCGGCGGCACGGCATTTGAGTTTTACTCGTGCTGCCGATGAACTTTTCGTGACGCAGGCAGCTGTGAGTCATCAGGTGAAAGCACTCGAGGACTTTCTGGGGGTAAAGCTCTTTCTCCGCCGCAATCGCTCCTTGCTGCTGACAACGGAAGGGCAAACTTATTACCTCGAACTCAAAGAAATCTTTAATCACTTACTACAAGCGACAGAGCGTTTGAAGAATGCCAGTGAACGCGGTTCGCTGACGATCTCACTTCCACCTAGTTTTGCTATTTTGTGGTTTGTCCCACGCCTCAGTCGTTTTCGAGAAGCCTGTCCCGATATCGATGTACGTATTCGTGCTGTTGATGAAGTGGATGGCTCGCTCACCGATGATGTCGATGTTGCGATTTACTACGGTGCTGGTAAGTGGCCTGGATTGAAAGCCTACAAGCTGCATAATGAGTATTTACTACCTGTCTGTTCGCCATTGCTCTTAAACAGTAATAAACCCTTGCGCGAACCGGCCGATCTGCTAAATCATACCTTGTTGCATGATGAAACCCGTAATGCTTGGAAAGATTGGTTTAAGTTGGTTGGCATTGATAAGAACAAAGGCGATAACGGGCCTATATTCAGTCATTCCAACCTCGCCTTAAAAGCAGCTGTGCATGGGCAAGGCATTGCACTCGCGAATAATGTCTTGGTCAAGCCGGAAATTGACGCGGGACACCTCGTTCAAATTTTTCCGGAAGCTTTACCACGTTTAAAGTCTTTTTACCTTGTATGCCGTGATTCTCAAGCAGAAGTCGGTAAAATTGCGACATTCCGTAACTGGTTGTTGAGTGTGGTCGAAGAGGAAGAAGATGCTTACGAATAACGGTCAGCAAGAATGACAGCGGCGACTGGACAACGAGTGGCCATTCAACGCGATAACTTGGATGGTCGTTTTCGAGTGGTTTTTGCACATGGTGCAGGCGCCGGTCTGCAGAGTGACTTTATGCAGTTTATGGCGTTAGGTCTGGCATTGCATGATATCGAAGTGGTTCGCTTTAATTTCCCCTATTGGCAGCAGTTCATGGATACCGGCAAGCGGCGCCCCCCGAATCGGATGCCCGAGCTTGAACATTGCATGCTCACGGTGTGTCATCAATTTAACGACGACAAGCCTCTCATTGTGATGGGAAAGTCGATGGGGGCACGGGTTGCGTTTCGCATTGCGGATGCGGTGCAGGCGCGTGCTGCAATAGCATTAGGTTATCCATTTCATCCGCAAGGCAAGCCAACTAAACTCCGACTGGATGATTTACATAATCACTGTTCACAGAATTTAATCATTCAAGGTGACCGCGATCCATTTGGCAAGCCGGATGAAGTGAAGAGCTACGCCTTACCCCAAAATATCCAGTTAGCATGGCTCGACTCTGGTGATCACAGCTTTGCACCCACCAAGCGTAGCGGATTCGAAAAATCGCAGTTATGGCAAGCAGCCATCGACCGCTGCGTGCGACTCGTGCATAATAGCGCCCCTTTGCAAACATCGAATGAGTGAATTTAGGTATGAGCGGCATTTTAGCTTACTGTCGACCGGGCTTTGAAAACGACTGCGCGGCTGAATTGCAGGACAAAACTGCATTGTTAGGCGTGTTTGGTTACTGCCAAACCGAAGCGCAGCAAGGCTATGTCTGGTATCGCTGTCAACCTGAAGAAGCGGATCATCTGGCGCGTAAACTCGTGCTCCGCGAACTCATTTTTTGTCGCCAGTTTATTACGGTACTCTGCGAATTGACGGCGTTGCCAGCGGAAGACCGAGTGAGTGCGCTGCAACTTGCATTGTTGGACGCAGTCGCGGTGGAAGCTTTTGAAGGTGTTAAACCTTTGGGTAGTTTGCGGGTTGAGACACCAGACACCAATGATGGTAAAGAATTAACGAAATTCTGTCGAAAGTTCACAGTACCTCTGCGGCAGGGGCTGCGCAAAGCTGGTCTGCTATTAGCCGAGGAGTCCGATCGGCGACCCACGCTCCATGCGTTTTTTCTGTCTGGACAAAGTGTGGTCTTAGGCTATTCCTATAGCTACAACCAATCCCCTTGGTTGATGGGTATTCCACGATTACGTTCATTTGCAGATGCACCGAGCCGTTCGACGTTGAAATTAGATGAGGCGTTTCAAGTTTTTGTGCCGGCACACGAGCGGGAAACGCGTATCAGTTCAGGAATGAATGCAGTTGATTTAGGCGCTGCGCCAGGCGGCTGGACTTATCAACTGGTGCGTCGCAGCATGATGGTGCAAGCGGTGGACAATGGGCCGATGGATCAGAAGTTACTGGATTCGGGTCAAGTAAAATATTTTCAGGAAGATGGCTTTAAATTCCGACCCAAGAAAAAGAACATCACCTGGTTGGTTTGTGACATGGTGGAGAAACCGTCTCGGGTTGCGGATCTCATGGCCGACTGGCTCATCGAGGGCGACTGCATTGAAGCGATTTTTAATCTCAAATTGCCGATGAAGAAACGCTATGCTGCGGCCAAAGAGGCGCTAGAACACATCACGCTCCGGCTTCAAGAAGAAGGTCGTGGTCGCTTCGAATTGTCGGCTAAACAACTTTACCACGATCGAGAAGAAATCACCGTCCACGCCCGAATTGTCTAGGTTTAGGTCAGGGTGAGGATTCAAAAAAGGCTGGACAGTGCTTCGCGCCGACCAGCCTTATTTATGATGGACTCGGGTTACAGGCGATCGATAATCGCTTGCGTGAAATCGGTTGTGCCATGTTGACCACCTAAATCACGAGTCGTGCGATCACCGCTCGCAATGACATCAACGATTGCTGCACGAATACGTTTCGCCTGTTCTGGCATCTCCAAATACTCAAGCATTTGAATTGCGCCCAGTAACAAAGCGGTTGGGTTCGCCAAGTTTTGCCCAGCAATGTCAGGAGCAGAGCCGTGCACAGCTTCGAAAATTGCAGAGCTCTCGCCAATATTGGCACCAGGTGCCATGCCTAAGCCGCCGACCAAACCCGCACATAAGTCAGATAAAATATCACCGAACAGGTTGGTGGTTACAATCACATCAAACTGCTCTGGATTCATAACCAGTTTCATACAGACTGCATCAACAATCATTTCGTCGAACTGAATGTCTGGATAATCGGCTGCAACAGCGCGAGCAGTTTTGAGGAATAGTCCTGACGTTGACTTAAGAATATTCGCTTTGTGCACAGCCGTGACTTTTTTACGGCCTTCGCGTCGCGCTAATTCAAAGGCAAACCGTACAATGCGCTCAGAACCAACGCGTGTGATACGGCTGAGTGCTTCCGCTTCACTACCATCTTCACTCACTCGTTGGCCTAAACCTGAGTACATTCCCTCAGTGTTTTCGCGAATGGTAATAATATCGATGTCTTCATAACGCGCCTTCGTTCCTTTAAAAGAAAGGACTGGGCGTACGTTGGCATACAAATTAAATTGCTTGCGCAAGCTGACGTTGATTGAGGTAAAGCCTTCGCCCACTGGCGTTGTTAACGGACCTTTGAGCGTTGCACGATTGCGAGCAATCGCATCTAACGTCGTTTGCGGTAGTAACTCGCCAGTCGTCTCTAATGCCGCGAGACCGGCATCCGCAAATTCGTAAGTAAAATCACAGCCAGCGTGATCGAGAACTTTTAGTGTGGCGTCGACAATGTCGGGGCCAATGCCGTCGCCTGGAATGACTGTAATGGTCGTGCTCATGAGATTGTTTCCTAACCTGAAGACAACACATACCGGGCGGTATGCTTAGGTGCGCGGAGTATAGCAAATGAGGTGCTCACGCACCTCATTAAAAAGATTGATATTCGCTATAAGCATCTGCACCCCAAGCGATGAGTAAATCATCTTTGAAGAGCAGCGGTGTACATTCATCACGGGTTGTAATGCCATCTGACTTGACGTGATGGGTCCGATAAAACAGCACCAACACTTCGCTATCACTAGTGGCCTTAGCCTCGCTAAAATCGGGGGAACCGAGTAACCGGATCACGTCCCCTTTGGCGGTGCCCAAATCAAGGCGACCGATTTGCTTGAGATTAAAGGTTTCGCGTTCTTGCCAACTCAGACTTTCCGGATCGGCTTCAAAAAAGAAGACTGTTGCAGCAATCGCTGCAAAGTAGATTCCGAATCCGATAATGACAATCTTTAACATTTTAGGCATGGTGAACTCGCTTTCTGCCGTTTAGTCTGTCACGACTCGATAACAAGGGTGGTAAACACTGCCCGGCAATTTCATTCGGCCTTGCTCGACAAAAGCACGCAAGAGCACATCTAATTTGCGCATCATATCGCGCTCGCCATGAATTTCAAATGGTCCATGCTGACGAATGGCACGGATGCCTTCATCTTTCACGTTACCCGCAACAATCGACGAAAATGCGCGGCGTAAGTCAGCCGCCAGCGCTTGTGGTGCTTGGTCTTTGTGAAGATTTAAATTCCTTACACGTTCATGAGTCGGTACAAATGGGCGTTGGAAAGCCTCATCAATGTGCAGCGTCCAATTAAAGCTGTATGAGTCACCAGTTTCGCGACGGTATGCTTTCACTTCAGTGACGCCTTGCTTCATGGCAGTCGCTACGGCAGCAGGGTCATCAATAATAATGCTGTAGAACTTCTGTGCTTCTGCACCTAAGGTATCCAGCACGAAAGCGTCGATAGCCTCAAAGTAACCGCGGCTGGATTGCGGGCCAGTTAAAATCAGCGGCAGTTTTTGTTTCGCATTATCCGGGTGCATTAAAATACCCAAGATATACAACATTTCTTCTGCTGTTCCTGCACCACCAGGGAAAATCACAATCCCGTGTGCACAGCGAACAAAGGCTTCTAAGCGTTTCTCTATGTCCGGCAGAATCACTAATTCATTGACGATTGGATTTGGCGGTTCTGCGGCAATAATACCCGGTTCGGTGAAACCTAAATAACGGCCATCGGCAATACGTTGTTTGGCGTGACCAATGGTGGCACCTTTCATTGGGCCTTTCATAGCACCAGGACCACAACCCGTACAAATATTGAGGTGACGTAGACCTAAGTGATAGCCCACTTCTTTGGTATATTTGTATTCGATTTCATTAATTGAATGACCACCCCAACACACCACGATATTTGGGTCGAGATTGGGTTGAATGACCTGCGCATTGCGCAAGATATCGAATACGACATGCGTCAACGTATGGGTATCCGCTGAGTCTAGTGTTTGTGCATTATAACGCTCACCAGTGAAGAGAATGTCACGCAGTACGGCCTCGACGAGCTCCTGCATACCAACAATCAACTTGCCGTCGACAAAAGCTTCAGCCGGTGGATTGATTAGCTCTAGTTGAACACCGCGCTCACATTTAAGGACATTTACATCAAAGTCTTTATATTTATCAAAAATTTCTTCGCTACTATCGGTGTTACTACCAGCGTTCAAAACGGCTAAACAACAATTGCGAAACAGACGATACAACTGCTCATCACTCGATTGTTGTAAACGGGAAATTTCGAGTTGCGACAGCAAACTCATACTGCCGCGAGGAGAAATAGTAATTTTCATTCTTTGTTCTTATCCTTGTATTACTGCCGCACCAGTCTTTGTTGACGTGGTGCCGTTTCAAAATCTGAGCGGAATGGATTGATATCCAAACCGCCGCGACGCGTGTAGCGGGCGTAGACGGTCAGCTGTTCAATTTGCAACTGTTGTTTCATGTCTAC
>DASSWH010000009.1:0-6142 GCA_035705175.1 Pseudidiomarina sp. | reverse complement strand
TTCCAAACATTGCTGCCAATCACACGGAACCGGCTCAAGTTGAAAACCTTCGCGTTCAGCCACAGCGTAGATGACATCACCAAATATGCCGGTCATTTGAAAGTTGGAGTAACTTAATTTTGGTGGGTTTTCATAAACCCCAATACGAATTACGGACGTTGATTGTGCTTGCACTGCGCCTGTCAACAGTAGCCCCATAATTACCAAAACTAGGCCTTTGATTTGGTATAAAAAATAACGGCGCAATCCTATGTCCTTTAGACGAATCATGTAGAACTAAGTTATAGCATATGTTGACTTTTTTGCTGCTGAATTTAAGTAAATAGACTAGTCTAGATCAGGACTTAATTACTCAGCGGAGCTCTGAACATGTGGAAATGGATACTCGGCATTATCATTCTAGTGATCGTGTACTTAGTCACATGGCCTGTTGCCATTCAACCGCAAGCATGGAATGCGCCACAGGACAAAGGCTACACCGGCACTTTCGAACGAAACTCGAAGCTCACCTCCATTGAGGTCGAGTCTCTTGGTGGCGAGTCGGGGCCGGAGGATTTGGCGCTGGATAGCGACGGAAATCTCTACATTACGGTTAAAAGCGGCGCCATTTTACGTCGCGCTATGAACGCCAATGAATGGGAGCTTTTTGCGCAAACCCATGGCCGTCCGCTCGGTATTGAATTTGATCGTAACCAGAGATTGCTGGTGGCAGACGCTTACCGTGGACTACTCCAGATTACCAACGATGGTGCAGTGGAAACACTGACCAATGAGGCGGAAGGCATCCCGATTCGCTACGCAGATGATGTGGATGTGGATGCCGAGGGGATGATCTACTTTTCTGATGCATCGACCAAATTTGGTGCCGAAGCCTTTGGTGGAACTTATGAAGCTAGTTTACTCGATATCATGGAACACGGCGGGAATGGCCGCTTGCTCCGCTACAATCCGGCTACCAACAATACGCGTGTGTTATTAGAGGGGTTGCAGTTCGCCAATGGTGTAGCGGTGAGCCATGATAGTAACTACTTACTTCTAGTGGAAACCGGAAGATATAGGGTTCTTAAGTATTGGCTGAAAGGTCCGCAACAAGGAACTATGGAGATCATTCTTGATAACCTGCCAGGTTTTCCCGACAACGTGAATCGCGGTAACGACGGCCGTTATTGGGTGGGCTTGGTGTCACCGCGTAACGATTTTCTCGACAATATGGCGGCGTACCCAGGCGTGCGTAAAATTGCGCAGCGCTTACCGGCTTTTTTGCGCCCTAAAGCGACAGACTATGCGCATGTGATTGCCATTGATGGCGATGGCCAAGTGTTGGAGAACTTGCAAGACCCAGCCACTGACTATCCGCAGACCACAGGGGCAATTGAAGTAGGAGACTACTTGTATTTGACGAGTTTGACGGCGCCAGCATTAGCTCGCTGGCGCATTGTTGAAACGTTAGAACCAGCGTCGAACTGACTTGCAATAATCGACATAAGGCTCACCAAATAGTTTGGTCATTGCTCGTTCTTCCGGTTCAATTTGAAAGCGGTTGATGAACAGAATAAAACCAATGAGCCACGGCCATGCGCCAATGTGCTGAAGATGAATAGCCCAACCAACTAAAATGAGTAACATGCCCAAATACATCGGGTTGCGGGTAAAACGATAAATGCCACCCGAAACCAACTGCGTAGATTTATCCAGATTCAGTGGGTTCACGGTAGTTTTCGCCCGTCGAAATTCGACTACTCCGGCAACGGCTACCAAAGCCCCAACGGCCCAAAAGGCGCTCGCTGCGCCCTGCAAATCGGTAAAGTGCCAAGCCTCCATCGGGAACCAATGGCCGGTGAGCCACATTAGTAATCCAACGATTACCATAACTAGTGGAGGTGGTATTTTATGTTCCATTGCGCTGCCTCGATTGGTTACACCTTATGCACTTTCGTTCACTGAACCGAGTGCTACCTCATGTTATACTCAGTGACGTTATGTCGCACAATACTATTGAACAAAATCAACAAGCCCAGCCACTCGACCACCTCGATTCCGTGTGGTTATTCGGCTATGGCTCGCTGATCTACAAGGCCGATTTTCCTTACCTACAGCGTCGACCCGCTCGTATTCACGGCTGGGAACGCCGCTTTTGGCAAGGTTCTCATGACCATCGCGGAACACCAAAGGCACCTGGTCGAGTCGCTACCTTAATAGAAGCACCGGATGCACACTGCATTGGTATGGCCTATGAAGTAACACCGGCGGTCTTTGCGCATCTCGACCATCGCGAAAAAAATGGTTACCTACGGTTTTTCACGGAATTTGAATGGCTTGACGATGGCCAGTCAGTTGAAGGGCTAGTTTATGTAGCAGGGCCCGACAACGAGGCGTACTTAGGCGCTGCAACGGAAGCGGAAATCGCGGCGCATATTGCACAATCTGAAGGTCCGAGTGGACCCAACAGTGAGTATTTACTGAAACTTGCTGAGGCGCTGCGCGAGCTCGAGGCGCATGATGCGCACGTGTTCGCCATTGAAAGCGAACTCCGTGCGCTGCTTGAGCGAACCTAAGCTTTCTTCACAAATTCGGTTTTTAGTTTCATCGGACCAATGCCATCCACTTTACAATCGATGTCATGATCACCCTCTTCAGTCAGACGAATATTCTTCACCTTAGTGCCGACCTTTACCACCAACGAAGAGCCTTTTACTTTTAGATCTTTGATCACGGTCACGGTGTCGCCATCCTGCAATTCATTGCCATTGGCATCGCGAAATACCTTTCCTTGAGCCAGAGGCTCGCTCGCATTCCACTCATGTCCACACTCCGGACAAATGAGTAACGCGCCGTCTTCGTAAGCGTACTCAGATCCACATTGGGGGCACGCGGGTAATGCACTCATGACGACTTCCTTGCTGGCTTTTCCGAAATATAAATAGTGATAGTACCGGTAATAACAGCCGTTCCATCTTGCCGATAACCATTCACTACCACATCGAGATCACCTACTTTCCAGCCATTTGGATCAGCTTCAGCAGTAATACGAATATCACTGTCGGCTTTCGCGGTGTAATTCACAGTCATGCCTTTTGGGATCCAGCGTAAGTGCTTCGGAATACTAGCTTCGGCAACCGCACCCATCGCCATTTCTAGGCCATTACACAGCGCGATAGCATGAACGGTACCAATATGATTTTGAACCGCTTTGCGTTTCGGTATGGTGAGCTCACAGAAATTTGGCCGTAACTCAATAATGAGCGGCTTAATGCTTTTGAAATAGGGCGCTTTACTGGCGAACAGACGCGAAAACAATTGCCGCCCAAAGGGCCATTTCAAGACCTTGTGATAGAGCTTCAATAAGTAATTGTCAGTCATACTGTCACTTATATATTGAGAAGTAGAAATCCAAAACCAATTCGGTTTTGACGGTGATTATAGTCCAGCAAAGATTCGCCATAACCTGAGAATATTTGGATATAAAAACGTAAACCGTCGGGATTCTTTGAACTCACCGGACGCGTGTAATCAACTTGCCAAGAACCACGACTAAAGCTCAAATATGGCGACGTGCGCTTGAGGCTATATGTGCTGGTGCCATTGATCCACGAAAAGGTATTTTCGAAGTTACCTCGGTAGTTCACTAAATCGGGATTATCGTCATCATCACCCGTTTCATTCACTCGCAGCTTGTAAGAGCTCTCCCAGATGACATCACCATATTCCGCGACGCCGCCGAAATGAAAGTAGTTCCAACTGCGACTATCGGGCTTACGCTGACCATTTGATTGATGCGCAAAGCCAAACTTGGCCATCCGCACTTGTGCTTTACCCGGCAAGAAATCGAATTCTTGCGTTACGGGAAGCACATAAAACACATCGGGATTGTAGTCGGTGCTGCGAAACGGCGATGAATCATCCGAGTTATACATTTGCCAGAGTGAGGTTTGTGAATAAGCAACCCAAATATCGCCATTTGGTAGAAAGATATCCTCAAAAATCTTCGTCCGTAGCGATAACTGCAGTTTTACTTCGTTCGGTTTGTAGTTCTCAATGCGTTCTGAGTCACCGCGTGTGGGTGAGGTCGGCTGCTTATTAATATCTGAGCTATGGTGCACCGGCAGGATGAAGTTGGGGCGGTAGGTGCGCAGCTCATAGACACCACGCTTTTGTTCGGCTCCAAGCTCCCAGAATGTACCAATTAGATCGACCACACTGATTTCTTCTTCGAGTTCTTCAACGCCATCGAACTCCTCTTCAGCAGTATCTTGTGCATGAACGAGTGACGCGTTACCGATGATACCGGCAACCAGTAATCCCAGCAAAAAAGAACGTTTCATAAGAATTCCTTTTTCTTCAATCCTTTATTCTATCGGTCGACGACATAGCGGTTAACTAACTGAGCGCCACAAAGCTTCGACGGTGTATAAAATCCGCCGGTAGGTTGATTGCCAAGCACATGCATTGCGACATCAACGGCTCCACGACTCGTTAGCTTATAGCCGTTCAATACTTCTAGACGCAATGTCTCAACTTGGCCATCCTGATTGCGAACTTCACCCCAAACATGCGTCGTCGCATTTTCTAATTGCTTCTGATCAGGGCCAGCGGGTTGTTGCTCAATTTTCTTCTCGAGCCAACGTTGCACCGGTTTCATGCGCAGCAACCAGCGAAACCAATTCATTCGTTGCAACCGCTTCACGAGCCTTGGAGACGCCGGTATATAGACCTCAATATTGGGGATCCCTGTGGTGTGATATGCCGTGGAGACATCACCCCAAGGAATGGTCATGGCTAGTTTTTCACCACCGCCGAAATCAATTTTGCGGGTGCGATAAGCGAGGGGAACAGAAATAATCTTACCGTCCTTTCGAACCGCTCCACCGTCGCCTAATTTGCGAGCGCTGGTTTTTGCAGTGCCTCTACTCATGCGTGACGCGGAATCAAAGCCCAACGTCAGATGCGTTGCATCGTGCATTTTTTCTTTAAGTTGAGCGGCAACACAGTCGGTTGGAATCACATCGAAACCAACGCCTGGACATAAGACGATACCAGCTCGCACGGCATCATCATGACGGCTATGCGCGTATTCAAATACGTTTAACTCACCAGTAATGTCTAAGTAATGCGTCTTACTTTGCAGGCAGGCTTCAATCATTGGTTTTGCAGTTACATCAAAAGGCCCAGCGCAATGAACAACTAAGTCGACATCGGCTAGGGCTTTTTGCAGCGCATCGGTATCCGCTAAATCAGCCACGCAAGCTTGCAGTTGATGCTGTTCCGCTAGAGCTTCGATGGCGGTCCTATTACGACCCGCTAGTACCGGTTGCTCACCCAGTGTCTTTGCATACTGCAGCACGAGCTCACCAGTGTAGCCATTGGCTCCGTAGATCATCCATTTCATGGTAGCGCCCTTTGTTGTTCAGTGAAGTGGTTATCTTAGCAGGAAATATCTTACTCATAACTTATAACGCGAAGATCCATAGAATTTTTACGCAGTAAGTTACACTAGTCGTTTACCAAGTTGAGTTTGGAGTATCCGTAAATGCGTCCTATTGTGATCATGCATGAGAATGAAGAGTGGGTTGTACCCTTGCATGCAGCCTTTAAAGCGCGTGGTGTAGAGGCCAAAGAATGGTTTTTAGATAGTGGTGTGATTGCGTATGACAGCACTCCCGATGATGCCGTTTTTTATAACCGCATGAGTGCTTCATCACACACCCGCGGGCATCGGTTCGCGCCTGAGTTAACTCGCATGGCTCTTACTTGGTTAGAGAAATATGGCAGAACAGTTGTTAATGGAACGCCTGCATTGGCACTCGAAACCTGTAAGTTGTCACAGTATCGTGCGCTAGAAGCAGCAGGGCTCAAGGTTCCCCCAACGCGCGCCGTAGTTGGCCGCGACCAGATAGTCTCCGCTGCAAATGCGTTTGATCAGTGGCCGCTCATCTTAAAACCAAATCGCGGGGGTAAAGGACTTGGCGTTGCGCGCTACGATTCATTAAACGCACTCGAACAATTTGTCAGTAGCGCTGACTATTCTGAACCACTTGATGGCATTTGGTTGCTACAAGCATACGTGCGTCCGCAAGCTCCATACATTACGCGAGCCGAGTTTGTTGGTCGTCAGTTTATTTACACAGTGCAGGTGAATACCGAA
>DASSWH010000008.1:0-2688 GCA_035705175.1 Pseudidiomarina sp. | reverse complement strand
CATGCCGTCTTTATCCGACTCATCGCGTAATCCTGAAATACCCTCAAGACGCTTTTCTTTGACCAACTCAGCGATCTTCTCAATCAAGCGTGCTTTATTGACCTGATATGGGATCTCAGTAACGATAATCGCTTCACGACCGTTACTATCGGTCTCAATTTCAGCCTTAGCCCGCAAATGAATACGGCCACGACCGGTTTTATAAGCTTCGATGATGCCGGCACGACCTGAAATACTTGCCGCCGTCGGGAAGTCTGGACCCGGAATATATTCCATCAATTCTTCGATGGTGATAGCCGGATTCTCAATCATCGCCAAACAGCCATCGATAACCTCAGTCAGGTTATGCGGTGGGATATTGGTTGCCATACCGACCGCAATACCCGAAGAGCCATTCACTAGCAGGTTCGGAACACGTGTTGGTAAGACATCAGGGATTTGTTCAGTACCGTCATAGTTAGGGACAAAGTCGACGGTTTCTTTATCGAGGTCTGACAGCAATTCACTGGCAATTTTTGCCATGCGAATTTCGGTGTAACGCATGGCTGCAGCGGAGTCACCATCGACAGAACCAAAGTTACCTTGGCCATCGACCAACATGTAGCGCAATGAGAATGGCTGTGCCATACGGACAATGGTGTCATACACGGCACTATCGCCATGGGGGTGATACTTACCGATGACATCACCGACAATACGAGCTGATTTTTTATATGGCTTGTTAAAATCATTCCGTAGTTCGTTCATCGCGAACAACACGCGTCGATGAACGGGTTTTAGACCATCACGTACGTCTGGCAATGCACGTCCGACAATGACGCTCATTGCGTAATCGAGGTATGAACTTTTCAACTCATCTTCAATATTGACCGGTACGACTTCTCTTGCGAGATCACTCATAGCTTTATCCCTAAACGATCATTCTTTTTATAATATTCAAACGGATTCCATTGTACCCGTAGCAAAATGCTATCGCATCCTTTTTCCGGCGCTTTTTTTAAGGCGGTAGGTTGAGTACACTGTACCCACTTTTTCGCCGTAGCAGAAGTATTATGAGCCTTAAACAGCCCGCACATGAAAATGTCGACCCGAATGAAATAGCAAAATTCAGTGCTCTCGCCTCGCGTTGGTGGGATCCTGAAGGCGAGTTCAAACCCCTACATGCCATTAACCCGCTACGCTTAGACTTTATTCAGCGACATTGCAATGGTGTATTCGACCTGGATGTTCTTGATATTGGCTGTGGTGGCGGCATTCTTGCTGAAGGTTTAGCAAAAGCCGGAGCGCGAGTCACAGGTATAGATTTGGCTGAGCAATCCTTAGAAGTAGCTCGGCTGCATGCATTAGAGAGTCAACTGACTATTGATTACCGCTGTGTAGCCGCAGAGGATTTTGCTGAGCAACAACCACACCAGTTCGACGTGGTAACTTGTTTAGAGATGTTAGAACACGTGCCTGACCCCAGTAGTGTCGTGCGCGCAGCGAGTCAGTTGGTGAAACCCGGTGGTGTGGTGGTGTTCTCCACTTTAAATCGAAATCTGAAGTCGTGGTTACTAGGTATTGTCGCTGCTGAGTATGTCTCGCGCTGGGTGCCGCGGGGGACGCATGACCATAAACGCTTCATTCAACCGGCCGAACTGCTCAGAATGACTGATGCAGTCGGTCTATCAGCAACAACGATGACGGGTCTGCATTACTTACCATGGCACGGCTTTTATTTAGACGAGCAAAATGTCGATGTGAACTATATTGTGGCGTTGCGTAAGCCTGAGTCTAAGGAGAACAGCTAATGTCTCTGACGAAGCCGCAAGCCATTCTCTTTGACCTTGATGGTACCTTGCTCGATACCGCACCTGATTTAGGCGCTGCACTTAATAAAGTACTCGCCGCAGAGGAGCGACCGTTGGTCACTGCGGAAGAATATACGCCGCTGGCCTCGCATGGTTCGGCGGGTTTGTTGAAGCACGCGTATGGTATTGACGAGTTTGAACAACGCAAACACGAGTTACGCACGGCATTTTTACAGGCCTATGCGGACTCCATTGCCAACGGCACAGCGCTCTACCCTGGCGTTATTGATCTGTTAGAAGCGCTCAGAACTCACTCTATAGCCGTTGCTATCGTGACCAACAAGCCGAGTAAGCTGACTGAGCAACTGCTGCCTTACTACCCACAATTGCATGCTATAGATGTCGTAGTGTGCGGTGATACTTTAGCGGTCGCTAAACCGCATCCCGAACCACTCCTTCATGCAGCACAGCAACTCGGCGTCAACGCTAAAGCTTGCTGGTACATTGGTGACGCTGAACGAGACATCCAAGCTGGCCGAGCTGCCGGAATGCGCACCGTACTCGCTGCGTACGGATATATACACAGTTCCGAGCAACCACACCTGTGGCAAGCTGATCACCAAATTCAGACGCCATTAGAGCTATTATCGTTGCTATAATCAGACGATATGCAATGGCCGCAAACACTAGATGTGGGGTTTGCGGTCATAAATTCTTCAAATATCTTGTGTAAGCCTTATAAATAGGCGCTTATGATTTGTATATCTTAAGAAGCTATCTGAAAGACTAAAAAATTCTTAAAAATAAGTTTTTCTCTGCTTGATTTTGCTAAAGCGTTATAACCACAACGCTTTTAGCCAGCCACTTCGACCCAGTTGTCCGCGTACCCACACTTTTG
>DASSWH010000007.1:0-4502 GCA_035705175.1 Pseudidiomarina sp. | reverse complement strand
CGTCGCTTTCTTGGCTGAAGTGCATCAAGCAGGTATCTTCACCATCGCTGACTCGATTGAAGAAGCACAGCGTGCCCATTTGGTTGGTGCATTCTGCCCGAATATTTTGTTCCCGTATGCGCGTGAAGTGTTAGCAAGCATGGTTAGCCGTGCTTCGTTCCCGCAATTGAACTTGGCTCCGGTAAACTTTGACGCCGTGTTTGCACAACACTTGCAACAGCGTCAACAGCAAGCCGAAGCGCAAGCTGACGCGTAAGTCGACGACACAGAAACTAGGAACTCTTCTTGAGTAACCATAGTTCGTGTGCCTACTCGCAAGTAACAGTGCTAGGTGCCGGTTCTTACGGAACTGCCCTAGCACTTTGTTTTTCGCGCAAGGGTACCCCCACCTGTCTATGGGGCCGTGACAGTAAGCAAATCGCAACCATGCAGCATCGACGCGAAAACCCGCGCTACCTGCCTGGTATACGTTTGCCTGATTCGTTAACGCTGACGGATGATCTTGCTGCCGCAGTAACACATGCTCGTAACATAGTCATTGTGGTGCCCAGTAATGGTTTTGCTCAACTACTGCATGACATCAAGCCACTGATGCGTGCTGATGCGCGTGTCGCATGGGCAACGAAAGGTCTCGAGCCTGAAACAGGGCGTTTACTTTTTGAAGTTGCTGAGGAAATTCTCGGTAGCGAACACACCTTGGCGGTGTTATCGGGTCCCACGTTTGCAATGGAGATGGCCAAAGGCCTGCCAACGGCAATATCGATGTCGTCGACTGAGCCTGCTTTCGTCGAAGAGCTATCCGAATTATTACATTGTGATAAAAGTTTCCGGGTTTACACCAACGATGATTTTATCGGCGTGCAATTGGGCGGAGCGGTGAAGAATGTCATCGCAATCGGTGCAGGCATGGCCGATGGTATTGGCTTCGGTGCCAACGCCCGTACCGCTCTGATCACACGTGGTTTGGCCGAACTGACACGACTTGGCCTGAAGCTCGGGGCTCGACCTGAAACCTTCACGGGCATGGCTGGCCTTGGTGATCTGATCCTGACTTGTACCGATAACCAATCGCGAAATCGTCGACTCGGTCTTGCTTTAGGGCAAGGTAAATCGGTTGAGGAAGCGATGGCAGAAATTGGTCAAGCGGTTGAAGGCTATCGTAATACCCGTGAAGTGGTCGCTTTGGCTCGTCGTCATGGCGTTGAGATGCCAATCTGTGAGCAACTTTATGAGGTGCTCTATGGTGATACATCGCCACAGCAAGCGGCTATTAATCTATTGAGTCGCGCCCGCACATCTGAATAGTAGTTGCGCGGGCTTTGGGATGCTAACTCAGCAATTGTTGTGCCATCGTTTCCCATTGCTCGTCAAAATGTTCAGTTGGAGCGCGTTTGAACTCGGATCGAACAAACTGCGATATCTTGCCATCTGCATAAGCCATCAACAAATTCGCTAAAATACCCTCATCGAGCCGTGTGCGGACATTTTCGCGTAACCGGCGTTCGCGAATCGCTTGCTTTAAATTCGCTTCAATTTTGTCGAAAATGCCGGTGACACGGCTGCGCAAACGCTCATGCTCACCCATTAAGGCATCTCCGGTTAAGACTCGCGTAATACCTGGGTTGCGCTCGACAAAGGTCAGTACCACACGCAACATCATCTGACAGCGTACCAAAGTATCCTTTTCAACTTCCAACACTTGATTAATCCGTGACAACACTGCGTCTTCAGTAAACTCGATTAAACCCTCAAACATCCGCGCTTTCGAAGGAAAATGGCGATATAGAGCGGCCTCTGAAACGCCCAGTTCAGCTGCCAATCTCGCGGTGGTTATACGCTGGCCAGGACTGGTTTCGAGCATTGCAGCCAGAGTGGCAAGTATCTGTTCTTTTCTATTAGGCTTGGTCATCAAATATCCTCGGAAAGATGGTAAATGGTGAACAGTTAACAGGAAAACCTAAAACTAAAAAAACGGTCTAGTTTTAGTCTTTTGACCTTTCCGTTCACTGTTCACCATTCACTGGTCACTGAGATGGTAAATAGTGAATAGGAAATAGTTAACAGGAAGACCTAAAACAAAAAAGAACGAGTTCTAGTTTTAGTCTTTTGACCTTTCCGTTCACTGTTCACCATTCACTGTTCACTAATTATCTGGTTGGCTTGGGTGAGGATGGCTTCGGCGATCGCCGTTTTGCTATTCCGTCCCAGCGCCCGTTGTTGTAGTTCGTTATTTTTGTTATGCCAGAGCAGCGTTATAGCATTGTCGTCACTATTGAAGCCAATTCGGGTATCGCTGACATCATTGGCGGCAATGAGGTTAAGCTTTTTGCGTGTCAGTTTACCCTCTGCGTAGCTTGTCACATCATGAGTTTCCGCGGCAAAGCCGATGGTAAAAGGCGGATTTTTTCGTGCTGCGACTGTTGCCAAAATATCTGGGTTACGGGTGAATTCTATGTTGATGGTGTCTGCATCTTTTTTTAGTTTGGCCGATGCAGCAGCAACGGGGCGATAGTCTGCAACAGCGGCACAGCCGATAAAGATATCAGCTTGTTCGATAACCGCATTGACCGCATCCAACATTTCTTCTGCACTGGTAACATCGACCCGAGATACATTGCGTGGCGTGTTCAATTGACATGGGCCAGCAACCAAAGTCACCGATGCGCCGAGTTGTTGTGCAGCCTCAGCGAGTGCAAAGCCCATCTTTCCAGAACTATGATTGCTAATATAACGGACTGGGTCGATGGCTTCACGAGTGGGGCCAGCGGTTAAGACGATATGTTTACCGGCCAGAATTTGCGGCTTTGGGCGCAGCAGAGCGACCACCGCCTCACGTAATTCTGCAGGTTCTGGCATGCGCCCAGCACCGACATCGCCGCACGCTTGTGCGCCATTCGCAGGCTCAATAATATGCACACCATGGCGTTTCAACGTTGCAATATTCTCTTGCACGGCTGGTGCCGCCCACATTTGTTGGTTCATGGCTGGGGCGACAGCAATGGGGGCGGCCGTGGCAAGACAGACAGTACTCAATAAATCATCGGCCAAACCATGAGCTAAACGACCCAAAGTACTGGCGCTCGCCGGAGCAACTAACACCAGGTCAGCCCATTTTGCGAGTTCAATGTGACCCATGGCTGCTTCTGCAGCCGGATCCAATAAATCGTCATGCACGGGGTTTCCAGATACCGCTTGTAAAGTTAGCGGTGTGATAAATGCCTTTCCCCCATGAGTCATAACGACCCGTACATCGGCGCCAAGATCTTTGAGGCGACGTACCAATTCTGGAATTTTATACGCCGCAATTCCGCCGCTAATCCCAATGAGGATGTTATGGCCAGATAACGGTATGTCGGGGCTTGTGGTCATAGTAAGTCCTTACCTTTTACGAGTTCTTAACCTTATCACGAACCTTAGAAATTGGCGATATAGGAAATGTTACATTTGTGTATTTGCAACGTGATTAAAGTCGCGCTAACTTGGTTATGCTCGTATCAATATTAATCGCAACATTATTTGGAAATCTCTCATGTATAAAATCGCATTAGCGGCAGTAGCAGCAATCTTGCTGGCAGGCTGTCAAACAACGTCAGAAGAAGACAGTGGTAGTGGTTATGTTCGTCTTGTTAACGACGAAGGGGAAGTCACACATATCTGTCGAAATGAACAAACTGTAGGAACAAACTTTAAAAAGCGCGTATGCCGCACTCCCGAGCAGATGCGCCTAGAAGAAGAAGCAGCGCGACGCAATATGGAAGATGTGCAACGTGCTCGAGTTCGCGCAGAAGGAATGAATTAAACTCGTTCTGGCAGCGAATGTTGAGAAGCCACCATTCGGTGGTTTTTTTATTTCTGCGATTTCTTTCAGAAAAACCAAGGAGTAGGTTTATGACGATAGTAGCAATTAAGAATATGGCGGCCGAGGAACGTCCGCGTGAACGAATGGCGGCCCTAGGAGTGGGTACGCTCACTGACGCTGAGCTATTAGCGATTTTGCTGGGAACCGGAACGCGTGGACGTGATGTGGTCCAGTTTGCCCGTGAATTATTGGAACACTTTAACGGAGTTGGTGGACTGCTTACTGCATCTGCAGAGGATTTGTTGCAACAACCGGGAGTTGGACCAGCACGGGTGATGCAAATCCAGGTTATTATGGAGTTATCGCGTCGCTATTTGAGTTGGCACTTGCAGCGCTGTAAGTTCTATTGTTAACTGATAATCTTTATTCAATTTCCATCACTAAATAGAAATTGAATGAACTTCTTCACTTCAAAAGCTAGGAAAATAGGCGTTACAAATCGCAGTACGTCTGGAATTGTCCCAGATATTGGCTCATTTGAATCGTCACTGGAACGAGACTTCATGGAACTCACACGATTTGACTCAAACGTTGATGAGGTTATTCCTCAACCAATGACCATTGGATACTTCGATCGCCAAGGGGAATCTCGCCAATACACTCCAGATGGGCTTCTAACGTATAAGGCTAACCTTGATATCCC
>DASSWH010000006.1:0-2935 GCA_035705175.1 Pseudidiomarina sp. | reverse complement strand
TGAAGGGAGCACTCTTTGTATCAGGACTCTTAGTGTTTGCACTTGCGTTAAAATGGGATCGCTCCGATCTTGAGCGTCAAACGCGCCGCTCTGATGTTGCCTTTTGGCTTCATTTGCTTGCCGCTCCACTACTAGTGCATCCAATCTTTAGCACACTAGCGCACGGAGATTTCACTATCGGCGCAACCCAAGCGTTGACCACTATCGCACTATACTTAGTTATTGGCTGTGTCTCATTAGTCATCGACCGCCGAGCGCTGATGGTCTCAGCACTTGCCTATGTGATTTATGTGTTCAGCAACGTCTTAAATAGCTTTGGTGTGGTTGATCTTGGCACCGCGATTATCGGGCTGGTTATTGGTACTGGCTTACTGTTGCTCTCGGTCTTTTGGCATCAAGTTCGCGCTGGACTCGTTCACGTTCTGCCAGCACGCTTGACGCTTCAACTACCACCCGCATAAATAGTCAGTCGACTTTCGCGCAGCCGTGCCTCCCACTCGACCGGGGAGGCCGGCCTGCCGAAGTGAAATCCTTGGTATTTGGCACAACCCATTTCGTTTAAACGTCGAGCCTGTTGAGCCGTTTCCACGCCCTCCGCAATCACTTCCAACCCCATACTCCGACCCAACCCGAGAATAGTGCTGACAATAATTTCATCGTTGGTGTCTGTGAGAATGTCACGAATGAATGATTGGTCGATCTTCAATTGGTAAATCGGTAATTGCTTCAAGTAGGACAATGATGCATAGCCTGTGCCAAAATCGTCCAACGAGAAACGCACGCCCCACTCATTGAGTTTGGCAATACGACGAACCGTGTTTTGCACATCCTCGATCAACATGCTCTCCGTGATTTCCAACTCAAGCAATGAAGCATTCACATTAGGTTGCTGAATCAGGCGTTTGATCATGTCGACAAAGCCGGCATGGCGGAACTGCTTCGCACTAATATTCACAGCAACGGTGAGATCACGTAGGAGCGGATCTTCTTGCCAGCGCTGCATGAGGCGTGCAGCCTCACCCAACAACCACTCGCCCATAGGCACAATCAAACCAGTTGCCTCAGCCACTGGAATAAATTCGCTGGGTGGCACATAGCCCAACTCTGCATCAGACCAACGCATTAATAGCTCAACACCAGTGACATGGTGCTGGCTGTCGACCTGGGGTTGCACAAAGAAGTGAAAATGGTTGTTTTCAAGAGCATTGCGCATGGCTGACTCTAAATGCAGACGCCGACTGACATTTTCTTGCATGGACGGGTTAAAGAACCGAATGGTATGCGGTCCCTCGAGCTTGGCATCGGCTAACGCTAAATCAGCATTTCTCAGTAATACCTCAACGCCGCCTTCGGTGTCTGAAAACATAGTGACGCCAATGCTGACTGACGTGACATATTGTTTGCCCTCTATCTCAATGGGTTCACGTAACAGCTCGATGAGCGCATGAGCCCATTGTCGAGCATCAAGAATCGCTTGCTCACGATCACCATTAAGGTTTTCGAGTACGACCACGAAGTCGTCGGCACCAAGGCGCGCAGCCGTGTCAGCCTCATCAATAAGGCGTTCCATTCGGCGCGCCACCTCTTGCAACAACTGGTCACCGAATTGGTGTCCGAAAGCATCGTTGACCACTGAAAAATCATGCAAATCAATGGCTAATAGAGCGCCTTCATAATCGGTTCGCTGCGCATTGGCCAACGCATGTTCTATCCGGTCCAATAAAAGCCGCCGATTCGCTAAGCCGGTAACGGTATCGTAGAACCGCGCGTGATTGAGTTGCTCCTGAATATGTAAATGCTCAGTAATATCGGTAGAGATACCACTCAATGCATAAACATTCCCTCGGGCATCCTTCAATGGAATTTTAGTCGACAAAAATGTTCGCTTTTCACCAGTAGCCGTGACGTTGGTTTCTTCGTCAGAGACTCGCTCGCCCCTCTCGATGACACGCAGATCATTCTGACGTAAATTCGCGCACGTCTTGTCGTCGAAGAAGTCACGGTCAGTCTTACCAATAATGTCTGTTTCGGTGGTTTGCAGCAGGTCAGCTACCATACGGTTCGCGTATTGGTAGCGCAAATCCCGGTCCTTAATATAGATATAGGCCTCGACACTATTGAGAACGGTGCTGAAACGGTTTTCCGATAGTTGCAACTGAGTGGATTTCACGTTCACTCGGCTCCTCAATGTCCATACAAATGCTAAGGTACCGGTCAGCGCAAGGCCAAATATAATCAAAGCTGCAATAACATACTTTGGAATTGTTGTAGGTGCAGCATACAGTCCCCACCTTTCTAGAGATTGATTGAGGGGTGAACTCGGGTCTTGCTGCCACGCTTCCAAATAACTGTCGATTATGGGTAACAACGGTTCTGCGGGACCACCGCGCGAGGCAGCAAAATAAAGCCTCGACGGCTGAAAAATAACGGGCGTAGCAAATAGATCTAACTGTCGAGCTCGCATGTCGCCGAAATGATGATTAGCGGCAACCAAGTCGGCTCGCCCTTCAATAACAGCTTGAAAGCCGGCTTCAAAACTAGTGACACTGACCCAACGGGTACTTAAATCAAAGCTTTCAGTTAAATTCCGCAAGTACACGTCTTGGACCGAGTCTTTTAATACCGCAATGTGTAAGTCATCTAAATCGAGTAAATTACGAACGTTTACATCATCAGAACCATACAACTGGGACCAACTGCGTAGCACGGGCACCCGATGAAATGCGAACCGACGACTACGCAATTGGTCAATCGCAACATCAGGCATCAGATCAATCTGGCCTTGTTCCAGCATTTCCAAACATTGCTGCCAATCACACGGAACCGGCTCAAGTTGAAAACCTTCGCGTTCAGCCACAGCGTAGATGACATCACCAAATATGCCGGTCATTTGAAAGTTGGAGTAACTTAATTTTGGTGGGTTTTCATAAACCCC
>DASSWH010000005.1:0-3406 GCA_035705175.1 Pseudidiomarina sp. | reverse complement strand
GCTTTGAGCAAACGACCTATACCTTGTTCCCATTCCGCCGTCTTCTGTGCTTGCTCACCAGTCAAATCGTACATGCCAATACCAGCGTGCGTATCCAACACAAACATCGGCTTATCTTTTTGCGTGAGATAATCTAAGCACACCCATTGCAATGCATGCTTTAGAACATCCGCAAAGTTTCCAGCATGGTAGCTGTGACGATAATTCATAGCCGCAGTTACTGTGTAGCCGCTTCAATACGAAAGCTGTGCGTCACATTCACCGCAACCTCGAGCATTTTAGCAACCGAACAATACTTCTCGGCACTCAATTGGACGGCGCGTTCAACATGCTTCTCGGCGATATCCGTACCAGTCACCACAAAGTGCAAATGAATATCGGTAAACACTGCGGGCGTCGCATCGGCACGTTTACCGTCTACTTCACAGCGCACCGCTGAAACTTGTTGACGCGTCTTTTCAAGAATCGACACGACATCCACAGATGAACAACCACCTGCGGCCATCAACACGAGCTCCATTGGACTTGCCGCATTCGCTTTATCGCCATCCATACGAACAGTATGGCCTGAGCCTGACTCAGCCGAGAACTCAAGACCTTTAACCCAATTGACTTGTGCGTGCATCGCTGCTGCCATGCTCATGTCCTTCTCTATTTTAAAATTTCAGACCCGGTGCCAACTTCTCAGGCAGAGTTGAACGCTCGGCTTCAACGGATGCAACTGGATAAGCGCAATAATCGGCTGCATAGTAGGCACTAGCACGATGATTCCCACTTGCACCGATACCACCAAATGGTGCGGCGCTGCTCGCTCCAGTGATTGGCTTGTTCCAATTCACAATACCAGCGCGAATACGTTTGAAGAAATAACGATACGTCTCTTCGCTATCGCATAAAATTCCGGCTGACAATCCAAAGCTCGTATTATTGGCTTCTTTAATTGCCGCATCAAAATCAGAATAACGGTACACCTTGAGAAGTGGCCCAAAATGTTCAATATCGGGCATTTTGTCAATGCCAGTAACGTCTAAAATTCCGGGGGTCACAAAACCCAGATGGTGGTCTTTTTGCTCCATTCGTAGCAACACTTTTGCGCCAGCGTCAATCAGATCATTTTGCGCACTGACCATATCACGAGCGGCTTTTGCGGAAATCATAGCTCCCATAAATGGCTGCGGGTCGGCTTCATAGTCACCGATCTGAATGGCCTGAGTGACCTCCAGCAAACGTTGTAATAGTGCATCACCCCGCTCACCTTTTTGGATAAACAAACGCCGTGCGCACGTACAACGCTGACCGGACGTGATAAAAGCTGACTGCACGATGTCATGCACCGCGGCATCGATATCACTCACATCATGTACGATCAACGGATTATTCCCGCCCATCTCTAACGCCAAAATCTTATCTGGACGACCACCGAACTGTTTATGTAATACGTGCCCTGTTGATGAAGACCCCGTAAAGAACAAACCATCAATTTGCGGATGTGCCGACAATGCTTTACCCGTCTCAACCAAACCTTGAACCAAATTCAGAACGCCATTCGGTAGCCCTGCTTGCTGCCACAATTTGACAGTGAACTCGGCAACTTTCGGTGTCAATTCACTGGGTTTAAAAACCACGGTATTCCCGGCCAGTAACGATGGAACGATGTGCCCATTCGGCAAATGACCAGGGAAATTATAAGGTCCATACACCGCCACCACGCCGTGCGGTTTATGCCGGATAAAGGCTTTTGCACCGGGCATCGGATTTTCAACAGTTCCGGTACGTTCCTGGTAGGCACGTTCAGATATCGCCACTTTACCGACCATCGCGCCGACTTCTGTGAGTGTCTCCCAGACTGGCTTGCCGGTCTCTTGTGCAATAGTGAGTGCTAACTCTTGTTTATTAGCCTCCAGTAATTCTGCAAATTTTTGGCAGATACTTAAACGCTCTGAAAAATCTTTGTCGGCCCACGCAACAAAAGCTTCACGTGCCGCCAAAATAGCTCGCTCTACTTGCTCTTCGATGGCTGCTTTGCCTTCCCAAACCACTTCGTCACGAGCTGGATCAATCGATTTAAATGAATCACCCGCACCGGCAACCCATTCTCCATTAATAAATAAATTCTGTTCAGACATTCTGTTCTCCAGTTGCTACTGTGAGGCGCTTCACTTTGTTCGGTGAATTGGCTAACTAAACTCGCTAGCCTAAAGCGCTACGATACGGACTGCATCGTCTGCTTTTAAGCGCAGTTCGGCGGCACTTTCGGCATCAATGACGATATGATCATCGCGCACATTAATACGTGCCTGCGCTGCCCGAAAATCGGCAATACGCGTGTTACAAACAATATAGGCATCGCCGTCTTTAACCATGCCAATTTTAACCGGAAGTCGACGGCTATCACGCACACTGCGAATATTTTCAACTTCCACTTCCACAGTCGGCCCAGCATCGAAAATATCGA
This sequence comes from Pseudidiomarina sp., assembly GCA_035705175.1. Taxonomy (GTDB): domain Bacteria; phylum Pseudomonadota; class Gammaproteobacteria; order Enterobacterales; family Alteromonadaceae; genus Pseudidiomarina. The sequence continues at coordinate 951 of DASSWH010000005.1, read as the reverse complement.
CGTAGCCCCGAAAGCGAAAACCTTCGTTTTCGAGCATCCGCAGCGCCGGTCTGGTGTTGTCGTGAACCTTACCAATTACGGCCTGAGCGGCTTCATCGAGTAGCTTCACGTAAATGGGGTAACGTGGCATCAATTCAGCCACGAATGTTTTCTCGCCAATACCCGTGAGGTAATCCGCCTGAGTAAAATCCATCGAGAAAAAATGTTTTTGCAACCAGCCCCAGAATGGTGATTGACCATCGGCATCAGAGACCCCGCGCATTTCAGCAATCGCAAATTGACTGAACCGCTTTCTAAACTCAGCCATAAATAGCATCCGAAACCGCGATAGTACCCGGCCATTCATATTCTTTCGATACGGTTCGCGTAAAAACAACGTACATAGCTCACTCACACCCGTGTAATCATTACACAAGGTCAACGTTTCGAGAGCATTGTAGACATCAAGTTCTTTCGAATGATGAATGACTTTACCGAGGCGATAATGATAAAACGCGTCGGTTAAACCCACCGCAGCTTCAATGCCACTGCAACCGACGATCTCGCCAGTGGCAGTGTCTTCCATGACAAACAAATAACCTTCTTCACCCGGCTCACTGACCTGTTCACGAGCAAAAGCCTCTTGCGCCCGCGCGATGCGCCGCCGCAACAACCTCTCATCAACAGGAAGCGATGTGAAACCGTGTCCTGATTCTACCGCACATGTGTATAACGCCGCATAATCTTGCGGCGTAATGGGACGAACCACTAACATAAATGAGTCTCCGCTAGCGTACTGCTAGCTTAACCAACTACTTTCGCGATAGCGCGTTCGAGTCGAGCAAATCCTTCATTGATATCCGCTTCCGGAATAACCAGAGAGGGAGTAAAGCGAATCACGCTCGGACCTGCCACCAGCACCATGACACCCTCTTCACCACCAGCGTTCAAAAAGTCGCGCGCTTTACCTTC
>DASSWH010000004.1:0-2509 GCA_035705175.1 Pseudidiomarina sp. | reverse complement strand
AAGTCCAAATTAACGTGAAGGCCGGCCTCACCTTCGCTGATGCACTGCGTTCATTTCTTCGCCAAGACCCTGACGTGGTCATGGTGGGTGAGATTCGTGACTTGGAAACCGCAGAAATCGCGATTAAGGCAGCCCAAACCGGTCACCTGGTGTTGTCCACTTTGCACACGAATTCAGCGGCCGAAACCCTGACGCGTCTCATGAATATGGGCGTTCCCGCTTACAACATAGCTGGCTCTGTTTCCCTCATTATTGCGCAACGATTGGCGCGACGCCTGTGTAATCTGTGCAAAGAACCCGAAGAATTGCCGCATGAAGAATTGATCCGACAAGGGTTTACCGAAGCGCAAATTCCGAATCTCACCATTCATAAAGCGGTCGGTTGTGATCAATGCACGGGTGGGTATAAAGGTCGTACAGGTATTTACGAAGTCATGCCGATTACATCTGCTATCCAAGAGCTTATTATGACCAGTGCTGGGGCGCTGAAGATTGCTCAAACCGCGCGCGACGAAGGAATCAACTCGTTGCGTCAATCAGCGCTTCTCAAAGTTGCGTCCGGAGTGATAAGTTTAATCGAAGCCAACCGTGTAACGAGCTCATAACGATTTCTTGGGGTACTGACTATGGCAACAAAAGTGGCTGGCAAAGGCCCAAAAGCAAAAGAGATTCTCGAGTTTAATTGGACTGGCATCAATAAGCGTGGCGTCAAAGTTAAAGGTTTGATGCGCGCCGATAATGATAAGCAAGTTCGCGCTAAACTTCGCGATCAAGGTGTTACCCCGAAAACCATCAAGAAGAAATCGAAGCCACTGTTCGGTGAGAAAAAAATCACTGGCGCTGATATCGCTTTATTTACTCGGCAAATTGCGACCATGCTGGAGGCCGGCGTGCCACTCTTGCAGGGTCTTGAAATGGTTGCCAAAGGTGTTGAGAATCCGCGTATTCGCGATTTGATGCTGAACATTAGCGCTGATGTTGGCGCGGGTTCACCGTTGGCAGCTTCATTACGCAAGCACCCTGACGTCTTTGATTCGTTGTATTGTGACCTTGTCGATTCCGGTGAACAGTCGGGGTCACTTGAAACCATTTACGATCGAATTGCCACCTACCGCGAAAAATCTGAAATTCTCAAAGCCAAGATCAAAAAAGCCTTGGTCTATCCCGCATCCGTTATTGTGGTGGCATTAGCTGTAACCATCATCCTGTTGGTGTTCGTAGTACCCCAGTTTGAGGCGGTATTTAAAGACTTCGGTGCTGAACTGCCAGCAATGACTCGGTTTGTAGTGACCTTATCTGAAATCGTGCAAGCCTATTTCTTGTATGTTGCTGCCGGTATTGCGGCGGCTGGATGGCTGTTTAAACGCGCCTATAAGAAAAGCCAGAAGCTCCGCGATCGCGTTGACCAACTATCACTCAGAATTCCGATTGTCGGCACTATCTTGAATAAAGCTGCAGTGGCGCGGTTTGCTCGTACCCTATCCACCACTTTCGCTGCTGGGGTGCCATTAATTAGTGCACTCGAGTCCGCTGCCGGTGCATCCGGAAATGCCGTCTACCGCGATGCGATTTTACGGATTCGCGAAGAAGTCAGCTCGGGCATGCAAATGAACACGGCGATGCAAAGTGCTGATCTTTTCCCCACTATGGCGGTGCAGATGGTCTTCATTGGTGAAGAGTCGGGTGCATTGGACGATATGTTGGCCAAAGTTGCTAACATCTATGAGCGTGAAGTTGATGACTTAGTGGATAACTTGACCGCCTTGTTGGAACCGATGATTATGGTGGTGATCGGGGTGCTCGTGGGTGGATTGATTGTTGCGATGTATTTGCCTATCTTCAGTCTGGGTCAAGTAGTTGGCTAACTGCTCGTTGGTCAACTCACCACAGAATCAGTTCGACTAGGAAATCGTATGGACTTAATGACGCTTTATGCTGCACATACCCCTTGGGCAGCTGCTTTTGGTATAGCTTTCGGGCTGATTGTCGGCAGCTTTCTCAATGTGGTCATTGGCCGTTATCCCGTCATGATGCAACGTCAATGGCGAGCTGAATGTGCCCAATTGCAAGAGCAAGAACTCCCCAAAGTTGAACCCTTTAATCTAGCCACACCCAATTCTCGTTGTCCAAAATGTCAGTCCGCTATTCGTTGGTACGACAATATTCCAGTGATCAGTTGGCTGTTGCTACGAGCAAAATGTCGCTCGTGTGGAACTGCTATTTCTGCGCGCTATCCGTTGATTGAGTCACTGACTGGTGCGGTATTTGGTGTGTTGGCGTGGCAGTTCGGAATGAGCGTCGATGCAGGTATTTATATGTTGCTTGCCGCTCTGCTGATTGTCCTGTTCTTTATTGACCTCGACCACATGCTGCTGCCCGACCCCTTTACGTTATTTGTGCTGTGGTTGGGGCTTGGTTATGCCATTTATGGCGGTCCAGTGAGTCTGCAAGATGCCGTGATTGGCGCTATGGCTGGTTACTTATTCCTGTGGTCGGTTTATTGGATTTT
>DASSWH010000003.1:0-3822 GCA_035705175.1 Pseudidiomarina sp. | reverse complement strand
AATTTTTTATGACGGTAAACTGCTGCTTTTGGCGACTTCATCGTCTGCCTCAAGCGTGGGGCGCATTTTAGAGATTTAACTGCGCCCGTCAAGCGCCTTTTGAGCATTTTGATATGTTTTTTTACTGACTGCTGATTTTCTGTGCAAACCGTTGAGAAAAAGAACAAAAAAGCCCACCAAAGTGGGCTTTCCTTCAACTTTTAAAAGCTTTGGTTAGTTTTTAGGGTCGCCTTTAGGGCCGCCTTTGCCGCCGCCCTTACCGCCGCCACCAGTATCGCCGCCGGTGTCGCCGCCAGTGTCACCACCAGAACCACCACAGCCATTTGCAGTTAAGTAATCAACCGCTGCCTTGGCTTGAACAATACCATGGCCATATGCGTTATCACGACCAGCTGCACCTTTATCGATAGCCGTTGCTGCAAGCGCTGCACGAATATCATTATTCGTACATGCAGTGTGCTGAGACCAAACTAATGCTGCAACACCAGCAACATGAGGTGTCGCCATAGAGGTGCCATCAAAGAATGCCCAATCACTATCAGTTACACCAACAGTAGCTGAACTACCCAGCTGACCTAACATAGCTGCACCATCCGTATCACTTGCACCAACCGCAGGGATTGATGCGCTGTATCCGCCTAAGGTACCTAAAACGACGCCAGGTTCATTGTTGAATACAATAGCAGCAGCACCACCACCCGCTTCACAAGCCTGAACTTTTTCAGCAAATGAAATCACGCCACGCTCAATCAAACATACTGCACCTGAAGCTCCTGCACATGCTGAATCACCAATACCACAGTCGACCAATGGACCCGTCGCTGAAGTGCGCGCAGTTCCATCCATACCTGTTGCAGCATAGCTTGAGCTGCCAACCGTAAGCTCAACACGTTCACCCGTACCACGTGGAACTGATGACAACACCGCAACACCCGGACCAGCGAGTTCGACTTGTGCAGTTTGCTGAGAGAATGCAGCAATAGTTTCGGTCGAGTCGACCGCAGCTACTGACACAACTGAATCATACGAAGCTGGGTACGAGTCGCGAGTATTTCCATCGTTGCCTGCTGCCGCGATGCTTAAAATGCCGGCGCTGTTCAATTGTGCAAAAGCGCGGTCTTCAGTACGGTTCGCGCGGCTGCCGCCCAAACTCATGTTGATCACTTTCGCGCCTTCTTGTGCACATTCATCAGCAGCAGCAATTAATGAAGATGAATAGCTCCAGCCTGATGCGCCAAATACCTTAACGATGTGAAGGTTAACTTGACCATTCGGCAGAACACCTACCACACCATCACCATTCGCTAACGCAGCGATGGTACCGGCAACGTGAGTACCATGACCATTTTCATCCGAGTACCAATTGCCGCTACCGCTATTAAAGCGTCCTGTTACACCACTGGTTGGTAAATCTGGGTGACCCAGGTCATAACCGGAATCGATAATACACACTTTGATTGCACCTGCAGCAGCATCCGAAACTTGATCCGCCTGAACCTGCACAATGCCGTACGGTAAGTTCGGCTCATATTCAGAACTGAGAAGCTGACGTGGCGAATCTTCTTCAACCAACACCACATTCGGATTGTTACGAAGACCGTTCAATGCTTGCGCCGGAACTGTCACTGCCATCGCATCAAAACTAGACAAATCAACATTCTTGTTACCACCGGCACGGTTAACCATTTGCTCAACTTGCGCTTTGCTACCCGGTTTAAATTGAATGATGACCCGCTCTTTATCAGCAGGAGCTGCTTGCACTGCTGTCGCAACAGCAAAGGAGAGTGCGGCGAGTGTGAACACGCCTCGTTTGGTATGATTAGACATAAATAAAGCCTTATTATTCTTGTTAGAAATCCTGTTGTTCGTCGTACTTAGTTGTTATTTTAACCAGTACTTGAAACATATTGTTACTTTCTGTAACCGACTGCAACCCCTAATTTTGACCTTTTTTATAAAGCCCAAAATGCGTACAATGCGCGCTCATTCAATTGAGGCAATCATGACGTATCAGGCTATACAACACGCAGATTATCAACAGCAATTGACCGACAAAGCATCTCGCTTAAAGGCTCTTATTGGCCCCTATTGTGAGAGCGAACCCGAGCTATTTGCATCACCGTCTACACATTATCGAATGCGAGCCGAGTTTCGTATTTGGCATGAAGGCGATGACATGTACTGCATCATGTTTGATCCAGACACGCGCGAGCGCATTCGAATCGATGAATTCCCGGTAGGAAGTAAGCTGATCAACACGCTTATGAAAGCTTCCATCGACTACATGAAGTCGAACGAGGCACTGCGACGTAAGCTCTTCCAAATAGAATTTTTAACGACGACTCATCAGCAGGCTTTGGTTTCGCTCATTTATCACCGTCCGCTTGGCGACGATTGGGAAGTTGCAGCTCAAGAGCTACGCGCACATTTGCAGCAGTTCGCGACGATTCACTTAGTTGGCCGCTCACGCAAACAAAAAATTGTTCTTGATCAAGACTGGGTCCTCGAAAAGCTGACCATTGCAGATCGAGATTACTGGTTTCAACAGGTTGAAAACAGCTTTACTCAACCGAACGCGGCGGTCAATCAGCAGATGGTGACGTGGGCTATTGATGCAACCAAGAATAGTATCGGTGATTTACTCGAGCTTTATTGCGGAAACGGTAACTTTAGTTTGCCAATGGCGCAGAACTTTGAGCGGGTGCTCGCCACGGAGATCAGCAAAACATCAGTAGCTTCGGCACGCTACAACTGTGAACTGAACAACATCGATAATGTCACTTTGGTGCGAATGTCCGCTGAGGAGTTCAGTGCGGTGATGGCGGGAGAACTCGAATCTCGTCGAGCGCAAGAGGCTGATATTCGCTCATTTAAGTGCAACACCGTTTTGGTTGACCCGCCACGAGCAGGTTTGGATGCAGATACCGTAGAGTTAGTTCGACACTACGAGACGATTGTCTACATCTCGTGTAATCCAGAAACTTTGGTAGAAAATATTGCGGCGTTAACGGATACCCATGCGGTGCAGCGTTATGCACTCTTTGATCAGTTTCCGTACACACACCATATGGAAGCAGGTGTTATTCTGAAACGGCGTCCGCTATAGCTGTATTGCCGCGAATCAATCGTAAATTGACCCAATGTGCAGCGATAATCATTGAAGCGCCGAGTAAGATAATAATGGGTTCGCCCATTTCACCGAGACTATCTTTGTGCCAATAAATCACACCACCGGCTAACAATAGGGCAATTGGATACGCCTTCATATGCTGACGCATACCAATAAATAATGCGACCATGCCAAGAATGATACTGGTACCCAGAATCACACGCTCTAAGATTTCTTCTCCAATAAATGACAACCCAATCATCGACAACAACGGCAGAATCACAGGCAGCAACAAGCAGTGCAGAGCGCACAGTGTTGTTACCCACATTCCAGTTTTATCGATAGATTGCTTGGTCATGGAAAAATCTTTGAACCATAGGTCGTGAATTCAATTGTTATATTATAACATCACGATACTTGGGGCAAGTCACTGTTCAAATGATTGTCGCGCACTAGGCGCGGTCATGCGCAAAAGGCAAAATTTCTTCGATGTGTTGCTTATGAGTGGCAAGCATCACCAACCGATCAAAACCAAGAGCGACACCCGCACAACTGGGGAGCCCCGATTCCAACGCGGCAAGTAATCGCAGATCGGCCTGCATTGCTGTTAACCCATTTTGGGCTCGCTGTTTCTGATCATTCTGAAACCGCTTTGTTTGTTCGGCGACATCAGTCAATTCAAAATAGCCATTGGCTAGCTCCATACCGTTCAC
>DASSWH010000002.1:0-2198 GCA_035705175.1 Pseudidiomarina sp. | reverse complement strand
TGGTGAGCCCGCTGAAAAGCCAGTAGTATAAAACGTCAACTTTTCATTGCATTATAAGGTGAGTTCGCATGACCGAGCACTGGCAAGCACGTCGTTCCAATGCCCCGCTTCAACGCCCTGGTGATTTACGCAATGCGTGGCAGCGTGATCGCGCTCGAGTGCTGCACTCAGCAGCCTTTCGGCGGCTGCAATCAAAAACTCAAATTATGAATGTCGGTGAAAATGACTTCTATCGAACTCGGTTAACCCACTCGCTCGAAGCCTCGCAGATTGGTTCTTCGCTGATTAATCAACTACAACATGTTTGTAATGCTGATGAACAGGCGCTACTGCCCGATCTGAATTTGATGGAAACCTTGTGCCTTGCCCATGACATCGGCCATCCTCCATTTGGTCACGGTGGCGAAACAGCCCTGAACTATAAAATGCTGCCATCAGGTGGCTTTGAAGGAAATGGACAAACCTTTCGGATTGTTGGCAAGCTGGAAGCTTATCATCCTGAACATGGCATGGATTTGACTCGTCGCTCGCTGCTAGGTTTGTTGAAGTATCCGGTTTTGATGCCGCAACTACCCCAGCCACCGGATCTCAGTAAACCCGGCAGCCTGTCGCAATGGAAGCCAGCCAAAGCATTATTCGGCTGTGACTCCGACTTGCTCGATTGGGTGCTAGCGCCACTTTCAGCCGCGGACCGCGAGTTATTTCAGCAAGTGGATACGTTGCCGAAGGCTCCATGGCAAAAATCACGGCACAAAGCGCTCGATGCGTCGATGATGGAACTGGCCGACGATATCGCTTACGGGGTTCACGATTTAGAAGACGCCGTGGTAACCGGCACGCTGAATGAGAGTCAGTGGCATCAACATCTCGCTTCCGTGTTAGATCAATTGGAACCGAAGTTAGCAACCTTGATGCAGAAGCTCGGAGTACAGCTATTCGCCACTGCGCATCATGAACGCAAAAATGCGATTGGTGCCTTAGTGAATATTTTTGTCACGGCGGTACGGTTAGAGGTTGTCCTACCAGCGGCACAAGAACCACTGATTCGCTACAATGCAACCCTGCCTGAGAGCGAACGTATGCTGTTGAATAGTCTCAAAGCGGTGGTATTCGAACACGTCATCAATCAGCCATCGATTCAGCAGTTACGGTGGCGTAGTCAGAATATGCTGTTAGATTTATTTGGCGCCTTTCATACCGAGCCAGAACGGTTATTACCTCGCAATACCCGCGGTCGTTGGCGCGCGGCGATGGATGCCCAAGGAGAAGCCGCGGCAGACCGAATTCTGTGTGACTACATTGCTGGCATGACCGATGATTACGCTGAACGAATGTATCGCAATTTATTTATGACATAAGTTTAATCTACATGAATTCAATCTAGGGGAGCGGTCGATAGCCCATCCAGTCGGGCTCTAACTGCTGCGAGCCGCCATCATGTACGAGTCGAATGTACCAACCATCGAGTAGATCGATTTGTAGACAGTCATCGACCTCTAATAGGTCATCTTTATGGAACTCCAGTGCCTTCGCTAAGCCTTGCTTTTGCACACTGGCTTTACCCAATTGTTTAGCTTCATCAGCAGACTGAGCAACCACTAAAGTAAAGTCGTGAAACTCGGCAATGCGGCCCGGATAGTAACCACCATAGTTGACGAAATAGAGCTTCTTCGATTGCTGCACAGGCTCGCGGCTCAGCTCCACTCGGTACCCGTCAATATGGTGGATATGCATAAAGCTATCCATATGAATACCTTGCTGACTACCAAACCATTGCTGCCGCAACTGCGGGAACGTCGCCTCAATCGATTCACCCACTACAAAGCGCACATCATGCAGCTCGATATTCGCTTTCGGTGCAGTACCGCCAACGTACACTAGATACAATTGCATCATTTAATCCTCAGAGGTTGCGGCTGCGCTGTAGCGAATGCGGTGCCAAAGCAGTCCAATAACAATAAGGCCTAGCCCATAACCCAACACACGCAATTCAACAAATGCAGCGAGCGCTAAACAAGCGACAAGACCAAGAATAGAAATCCAACGTGGGACAAAACGTAGGTCGGGACTCACTTGCAAAGCGGCTAGGTTGGTCAAGCTATAATAAACCAATACGGTAAAAGCACTGAATGACCAAGCGAGTTCCAAGTCACCGATCAGTACCAGCACTAGCATCACCGTTGCTGTAAATAATATCG
>DASSWH010000001.1:0-2860 GCA_035705175.1 Pseudidiomarina sp. | reverse complement strand
TTTAGGTTCAGTCACTTTCCCACTGTTGCAACAACATCTTGAAGCGATTTTGTTAGTAAGTGATGAGGAGGCCGCTGCTGCGCAACAGCTCTGCTTTGAGCATACTGAGTTATGGATCGAACCGTCGTCCGCAGTCGTGTTGGCTGCGCTTCAGCGTTACCCGGAGTACTTTCAAGGGCAACGCGTGGGCGCCATTATTTCCGGTGGGAATGTGATCAAAAATTAGGTCGCGAACAACTGACTCATATCGTTAAACGCTTTGAATTCTAGCGCGTTGCCGCAAAAATCATGGAAGAACATGGTGGCCTGCTCGCCGGGTTTTCCCTTAAAGCGAATGTGCGGCTCAATCACAAACTGAATATTGTGTTGACGCAGCCGCTCAGCCAACGCTTCCCAATCCGCCATAGTTAAGACTACGCCAAAATGTGGCACCGGTACGGCATGTCCATCGACCGCATTGTGATGCAGTTGGGGCACTTGATCAGGAGCAAGGTGGGTAACAAATTGATGCCCGAAGAAATCCCAATCCACCCATTCAGGTGCACTACGACCTTCGCTTAAACCGAGAACGTCACCGTAAAAGGCGCGCGCTTGGGCGATATCCTTAACGGGTACCGCCAGATGAAAAGGCTGAATTTGAGAACGCATACTACGCGTACAACCTCACAAGAATTAGTTTTTGACAGTGACCATGTTGACCGGTTTGCGCCACATGCGCACACCCACGGCAACCAATAAAATTGCCCAATTGACCGGCGGCAACATTCCTACAACTAACATGGCAAGCATATTCCACAGCGGCTGACGGTGGTGTTGACCGACCAGCACATAAAACAACAGCGCCGCCACTAACCCTTGCAAAATAAAGAGGCTAAGAGGCATAAAAAAGTCCTGTATTGTTCTGTTTTTAATTGTGGACTAAGCCTACAACATCTTCTTTGAATTGTAAAAGAGTGTAAATATGGCTGTCACACAAGTATGCAACAGCCATCACTTATTTAATAATTATTAAGCACTTAGTGCACGATCAAGATCAGCGATCAGATCATCCAAATCTTCAATTCCAACCGAGATGCGAACAAAGTTGTCCAAAATTCCGAGCTTTTCTCGGTTCTCTTTTGGTATCGACGCATGCGTCATAATCGCAGGATGTTCAATCAAACTTTCTACGCCACCGAGGCTTTCGGCTAACGCAAAAATCTCAACCGATTCGAGGAAGCGACGCGCCTTGTTGATATCACCTTTGAGCAAAATCGAAATCATGCCGCCAAAGCCTGACATCTGCCGTTTGGCAAGTTCGTGCTGAGGATGGCTTGGCAAGCCTGGGTAAATGACTTTCTCAACTTGCGGATGCTGATCCAGCCATTCGGCGAGTTTCATTGCCGCTTGGTTATGGTGCTGCATACGCAACGCAAGAGTTTTAACACCACGCAGTGCCAAGTACGAATCGAAAGGACCGGCAATAGATCCCACTGCGTTCTGCAAGAAGGTTAATTGCTCTTCCAGTTCGTCGTTATCACCGACAACCACGATACCGCCCACCATGTCTGAATGACCATTCAAATATTTGGTTGCGGAATGCATGACAATGTCTGCACCCTGCTCAATTGGACGCTGATTGAACGGCGTTGCAAACGTATTATCGACCACCACAATAATGTTGTGCTGTTTGGCAATCGCGACAATGGCTTCAATGTCGACCAGTTTCAGCATCGGGTTACTGGGTGTTTCGACCCAAATCATCCGTGTCTTGGCGGTGATTGCGGCCTCAACAGCTGCTAGATCAACCAAATCGACATACGAGAAATCGAGGCCTGCAGAGCGACCACGGACCTTGTCGAACAAACGGAATGTGCCGCCGTACAAATCATCCATGGCAATCACGTGATCACCTGTATTGAGCAGTTCCATGATGGTGGCGGTTGCAGCCATACCGGAGGCGAAGGCATACCCTTTGCGGCCACTTTCTAGATTGGCAACTGAGCGCTCCCAAGCAAACCGCGTTGGGTTGTGTGAACGCGAGTACTCAAAACCTTTATGGACACCTGGGCTTTCTTGAATATAGGTAGAGCTGGTAAAAATAGGCGGCATCACCGCGCCAGTAGCTGGCTCGGGTGCTTGTCCGCCATGAATAGTGCGGGTCGCAAATTTCAACTGCTTCTTGCTGTCAGCCATGATTACTTCTCCAATAGACCACGTTCGTTCATCCACTCGTCGTTGTAGAGTTTCGACAAGTAACGATTACCGGTATCACAAGCCAATGTGACCACACGTTTAGGGGTTGTTTGTTCGCGACAATAACGCAATGCCGCCGCAATTAAAGTACCGCTGGAAGAGCCCACCATGACACCCTCTTTCACGAGTAATTCACGGGCAGTGGCAAAGGCTTCCTTATCGCTAATTGCGTACGCGCTGGTTGCTAAATCGATATCGCAGATATCAGGAATAAAGTCTTCGCCAATGCCCTCAACCAACCAACTTCCAGCATCCACGGTTTCATTACGGTTGACCAACGGTTCCAGAATAGAGCCTTCAGGATCGGCTAGGACCAGATCTACATTGCTGTTTTTCTCTTTCAAGAAGCGGCCGATCCCGCTCAAGGTACCACCTGAACCGACGCCACACACAAACGCATCGAGCTTGCCGTCCATTTGTTCCCAAATTTCTGGACCGGTGGTGTTGTAATGCGCCGCAACGTTGGCAGGGTTAGCAAATTGATTCACGTAGAAATAGCCGTGCTCTTGCGCCATTCGCGCTGCCATATCTTGATAGTATTCGGGGTGACCTTTTTGCACGTCTGAACGGGTTTGTACAACCTCGGCACCCATCGCACGCAAGTTGTTGACCTTTTCAGATGACA